>JABFSC010000297.1 GCA_013140885.1 Deltaproteobacteria bacterium
GCCCCATCCCTTTGGCCGCCCCAACCACCCATGCCGATGGAAAAACGCTAATTGCGCCACAGCCACGAGCCCCATCAGCACCATCGCCAATGGATATCCCCAGTACCAGTTCAGCTCCGGCATATTCCACGGTGACCGCTCCGGGCTGAAGTTCATTCCGTAGATGCCCGCGATAAAGGTTAAGGGAATGAAAATCGTCGAGATCACCGTCAGCACCCGCATGATCTCATTGGTGCGATTACTGACACTCGACAGATAAATATCGGTCAGATCCGCGCCCAGTTCACGGTACGTCTCGATCAGATCGATAATCTGCGTCACGTGATCGTAACAGTCCCGCAGATAGAGGCGTGTTTCCGTCGAAATCCGTGGGGTCTCCTCGCGCAGCAACATGCTCAACATCTCCCGTTGCGGCCAGACAGCACGGCGCAGCGTGAGCAGATTGCGTTTGATCGCATGAATACGAGCGGTGGTATCCAGCACGACCCTGGTCACGATTTCATCCTCCAGCTCCTCAAGCCGCTCCCCGTAGTATTCAAGAATCGGGAAATAGGCGTCCACCACCGCGTCGAGCAACGCGTATGCGAGATAGTCCAACCCCGCGTCACGAATCCGTCCGCCCTTTTTGCGAATGCGCTCGCGGATAGTGTCGAGACAATCGCCTGGGGTGCCATCTTGCAAGGTGAGGACAAAATTCCTCCCCAAAAACAGGCTCAACTGCTCAGTCCCCAAACGCTCCCCAAGTTGCACCATGCGCGCCACGATAAAGAGATGATCGTCGTACTGTTCGACCTTTGGCCGTTGATGGGTATGCAGCACATCTTCGAGGGCAAGCCGATGCAGGCCAAACAGTTCGCCCAGCTGGCCAATCAGCCCCGCATCACCAACGCCCTCGACATTGATCCACACCACCGGCCACTTGCCCAAGAACTCGCGTATCTCCTGCGGGTCGGTCACGTTCCGTTCCACAAACTCTTGCGGACCATACGCCAGCACGGTGATCACGGGGCGTGGGGCCGTGGGATCAGTGACGAGCGTCCCAGGCGGTGCGCCTGGCGGGGTGCGCCGCCGAAAAATTTTGGATTTCCACTTCTTGCGTTTGGACGGAGTAGGGACTCCGTGTTGACTCTTACCGTTCTCATCCATTTCAGCAGCTCCTCCCCTTTCGTTTCCCAACATGCTTCGCAAAAGTCTAGCACGCCCCGCTCCCTTCCTTTAGGATTTCCCGCGCTGACAACCCGTCTGACAGAACATTCCCATGAACAATCCATCTGGCACCATTCTCAAGGCGGACCCACGACTGCAACGAGTAGCCTGGGTCACCGTTACCGTTCTCATCGGGTGCGGAGCTTTCGGCATTCTCTTTCTCCGGGAGTTCCTCGCTCATATCGAGGCTCTGACCGCGCACGCTCCAGAAGAGAGAATTCAGCAACTGATCACCCTCTTGAAAATCCTGCTGGTGATCAAGGGAATCTCTTTCATCGGCTTCGGAACTTTTTCAGCGCAACGCGCGTTGCGCACGATACACACCGACCAGTTCCCTCCACCAGGCACTCGCGTCATCAGAGATACCCTTGTCGTCACAGGCCGCGCGGCGCAACGCCACGGAAAGGGACTGCTGGTCCTCTCGGTAGTCGTAATTACCAGTGGTATCGTAGTCCCCATTTTTACGTGGAGAATGCTCGACATGTTCTCCCCATAATCAATCCGTCCCGACCTCCATTGTGTCCCCCTTTGGTCTTGTTCATTATGCTCACCCTACGACACCCCACCGCCGAGAACCTCCGTCAATTCCTCCTCCATCAAGCCGTGCACCTATTCTCCTATCCGTTCGTCGGGGCCACGCGCGGCACACCACCCGCTGGCTATGACGTGGACCACAACCGCATCCAGCTTGGCACCGGGCGCGACACCTTCGAGCATGCCAAGGCGGCGCTCCGGCGGTGGGAAATGTTCAATCTCGGTTGGGTGCGGGTCCAGTGGCCGGAGACACCAATCACTGAGCACTCGACGGTTGCCGTCATCGCCCACGTGTGGGGGCTGTGGGTCACCAACGCCTGTCGGATTGTGTACGTGCAAGAAGAGACGGGGCCGGTGGACACGTATGGATTCGCCTACGGCACGCTGCCCGCGCACGTGGAACGTGGAGAAGAGCGCTTTCTAGTCCAGTGGGACCATCGCGATGATTCGGTGTGGTATGACCTGCTGGCCATCTCCCAACCGCGGCACCTGCTCGCGCGGGTGGGGTATCCCTATATGCGGCATCTGCAGCGCTGTTTCGCGCGGGATTCGTTGCGGGCCATGCGACGGGCGGTCTCTCAGGCATTGTGATAAGCGGCCTTCATCATCACGTCCGCCATCACGCCGTACACCAGAGTCCACGCCTCTTTCACTTGCGGAGTAAAATGCTCACCCAATCCTTGGGCGAGCGTGGTCAGCAGCGCCGTTCCGACCGTCTGGTAATGTTCCTCTTTCACCCCATACCGCACGTGCCGTTTCCCAAGACTCCGCAACACCGGCACCACGGTTTCGAGATTGTCGAGCTTTTGCACCGCCGTGCCGATCATCTCCATCAGTCGCTTGCCTTGCTCTTCCATGTCTCCCTGAAAGAGAGATTTCAGACTCGGGTCAAGAGTGAACAAGTTGCGGTAGAACAGCGCGGCGGCTTGCGACGCGATCGGGGTCACTTTTGCCCAACTGTGTTGCACTAATTGGATGACTTCAGAATTCATGCGTACTGCCCTCCCTTTTTGAAGATTAGTCAACTTCGATTACGAACTTCTCCGCTCGCATCCCGACAAGAGCAAGAACCCCAATCCGAGGAACAGGTTCGCTTTCGCGAAGAGGGTGTAGCGCTTGTGAAGCTGGTCAAACTCATCGCGCGCGACGCGCGTGGACTCCTCGAACTGATCGAAGTTCTTGATCTCGACCGTGCGCAAATGCTCAATGCGGTTCATCATGCTCACGCCATAATACAAGAACGACGCGGTCATCAGTCCCACGATGACGGACTTAGCGATGCGGACCGGCGTGCGCTGGTCTTTCTGGAGGAGGAACACCACCGCCGCACCCACCATCATCCCGGCGGCGACCGTTTCCATCAGGTTAATGCGATGCAGAACGAGCGCGGTGATGTGGCCCGCTTGTGTCACGCTGGGCAGATTGCGAAACACCGGCGCCGCCACGGCATAGCCAAACGTCGCCAACGCGCCAACCCAGACGCCCGCGCCCAGGGTCTCAAGAAAGAAACAACAACTGTTCAGGAGATATTTTGCCATGATGTGAAAGTGCTCTCGTTGGCGGCAGGTTTTGCCCACTTTCTGGTATGAGTCAACACCCTCCTCATAGAAATATGACCCATATTTTGCCGGTCCCCGCACCAAACGTGACCAGACTTGCATATAGTGCGACTAAACGTCACTCTACCCGCGTATGGTACAACGACATTTTTGGCTATCGCAGATAGAGGACGCCTGGCGAAAGCGCTCCATCGTCTGGCTCTCCGGGGTCCGACGAGTGGGAAAAACCTCGCTCAGTCAGAGTCTGCCTGAGGTTGAGTATTTTGACTGCGAACTCCCACGGGTACGACGGATGATGGACGACCCCGAAGGATTTCTGGAGGGCCTCGGATCGAAGCGGATTGTCCTTGATGAAATTCACCGGCTGGACAACCCCTCGGCGCTCCTCAAAATCGCCGCCGATCATTATCCACAGGTCCACATTCTGGCAACGGGCTCCTCAACCCTCGGCGCCTCGGCCAAGTTCCGTGACACTTTGGCGGGACGGAAAATGGAGGTGTGGCTCACTCCCTTAATGAGCGCGGACCTGGAAGATTTTCAACGGACGGACTTGTCCCATCGGTTTTTGCGCGGAGGGCTGCCACCGTTCTTTCTGGCGGAGGACATACCAGAGCGCGAGTTCCAGGAATGGATGGATGCCTACTGGGCAAAGGATATCCAAGAACTCTTTCGGCTTGAACGCCGTTCCTCTTTCCAGCGCTTTGTCGAACTGTTGCTGGTGCAAAGTGGCGGCATCTTCGAGGCCACGCGCTTCACGAGTGCGTGCGAAGTGAGCCGGTCCACGATCGCAAACTATCTCGCGGTCCTGGAGGCCACGTTCGTGGTGCAAGTGCTCCACCCCTTCAATACTCATCGGTCCACGGAAATCGTGGCCGCCCCCAAAGTGTATGGGTTCGACACCGGGTTTGTCTGCTATCAGAACGGCTGGGGGCAACTCCGGCGGGAAGACTTGGGGCTCTTATGGGAACACTACGTGCTCAATGAGTTGATGGCCCACTTGCAATCACGCGACCTGCGCTACTGGCGGGATAAACGCGGGCACGAAGTTGATCTGGTGCTGACCCGTCGCGGCCACCCCCCGGACACGATTGAGTGCAAGTGGTCCGTCTCGCACTTCTCGGCCCAAGCCCTCTCGGCCTTTCGCCGACAGTATCCTGAAGGAGAAAATTTCGTCGTCGCGGCGGACACGGATCGTCCATTTACCCAAGACTTCGCTGGCATCAAGGTGCAGTTTGTCGGCTTGGCGGCTTTGGTCATGACACTGACAAGCCGCGGTCGCCTTTCGACTGGGACAAAAGCATAAAGTAAGCGAGTGCTAAAGCGATTTCCGGAAAAGATTATCCCTTGTAGCCCGGATGGAGCGGAGCGAAATCCGGGGGTTCCGCGCGGAGCCTGGATTCCGCTCCGCTCCATCCAGGCTACCCAGAAATGGGATTTCATTATCTCTTCCCCAACACCGCTCCCAACGCCTCGTCCAATCGCGGGTACCGAAACTGAAATTGTGTCTCCAACAGACGCTTCGGCTCCAGCCGCGCGCCGGACAGCAGCAACTCATCCGCCATCTCTCCGAGCATCAGTCGCAAGACAAACGCGGGGACTGGGAAGATTGTCGGTCGCCGCAATGCTCCGCCCAAGGTCTTGGTGAATTCACGATTCGTCACTGGATGCGGCGCGACGCAGTTGAGCGGCCCACGCACTGCCTCCGTCGTCAACGCATGCGTGATCGCCCCAATCAGATCATCCAATGCGATCCAACTCATGTACTGTTGGCCGGACCCAATCACCCCACCAAGTCCCAGCTTGAACGGCAACGCCATTTTCGCGAGCGGACCTCCGGTCGGACTGAGCACAATGCCGATACGGAGCAGCACGACGCGCAGTCCACTCTTCTCGGCTGGCTGTGTCGCCGCCTCCCAAGCCACGCACACCTCGGACAGAAACCCACGCCCAGCCGCACTCTCTTCGGACAGCACCTCTTCCCCACGATCGCCATAGAACCCAAGCGCCGAAGCGCTCAGCAGCACTTTGGGAGGAAGCGCCAATTGCGTCAGCGCGTGGCAAAGCGTCTGTGTTCCTCGCACCCGGCTCTCGCGAATCCGCGCCTTCTGGTCAGCGTTCCACCGCCCGGCGGCGATATTCTCGCCCGCGAGATGGATCACGGCATCCATTCCCTCAAGACGTGTCAGCTCACGAATACCAATCTGTGGGTCCCACTGGACCTCGTCCGCCGACTTTGGTGCGGACCGCACGAGTTTCGTCACCTCATGTCCGGCCTCACGCAGGACCGGGATGAGAGCGGAGCCAACTAAGCCGCTGGAACCAGTCATCAGAATTTTCATGGCGGATTCCTTATTCGTTACTCCCGCGACCCCGGCGTCACGTTGACCGTCACCGGCTGCCCATACCGCAGCACGCGCAACTTCACCTCGGCCCCAATCTTCAGCCCATCCAGCGCGTAGGTGTAATCGTAAATGTTCTCCACTTTCCGACCCGCCAACTCGACAATCACATCACCCGTCTGAACCCCCGCCTGTTCAGCCGGCCCCCCCTTCGCCACACCGGTGAGTTTCACGCCGAACACCTCACTTTGTGTGTAGTCCGGGATCGTGCCCAAATACGCACGCAGATTGACACGCGCCATCGTGGTCGATGGCCGCGTCATCGCCACATAATCAGGCGTCTCCGTGCGCGTCGCCAAGGAGCGAGTCAACGCCGCCATGAGCCGCGTGATCTTCGCCGCCCCCTCGAAGTTGAGCTTGTCGACGGTATCGCGTGGGGTGTGATAGTCCGCGTGCGCCCCGGTAAAAGCGTTCAGCGACGGCACCTGCTTGAGATAGAACGACGTCGAGTCCGTCGGCAGATAGCTGTCCGGTTGTAGCGACACGCTCACTCCTAGCGCCGCCGCGAACCGCTCGATCTCTCCAGGCCACATCGAACTCGACCCCACCCCTTGCAGACTCACGCTTTTGTCGAACCGTCCGATCATATCCATGTTGAGATAGGCGCTGATCGCCGGGGACAATGTGGTCGATTCGGAGGAGCCCCCACCAAAGGTCCGCGCGAAATGGCCGGAACCCAACAGCCCAACCTCTTCCCCGGACCACGCGGCGAACAGCACATCGCGCTGGAGTTGCAATTGACCTCTTCCTTTGGCTTGCGTGAGCGCCTGGGCGATTTCGAGCATACCGCCAACGCCGGAGGCATTATCATCCGCCCCGAAATGCACCTGTCCCTTTTCTTCTTCGCGCGCGAGCGACCCGGCCCCTACCCCACGTCCCAAATGATCGACGTGTGCTCCAACCAGCACGGCCCCTTGCCCGGGCGTATCGGCACTCAGCCGTGCCACGACGTTACGGCCCGTGCGTTTTTCCTGCGTGATGTCGATGGTCACTTCCAGCGTGAAGTCGGGAATCGCGAATCCCGGCACCGGCGTGCCAGGGTCAAGCGCGGCCTGCAGGTCGTTGAGCGTCTTGCCGGTGTTTTGCAAGAACTGCTCCGCCACCGCGTCGGTCACCGTCATCACACCAATGCTGCTCACCGCCAGAGAAGAATCGAACGAGAGTGGCACCAGTTGCTCTTTGACTTTCGCGCGCGGACCACTCACGACGATGAGCCCCCGCGCCCCTCTGTCGCGCGCGACCATCGCTTTGTACCGCAGACCCCCGTAACGATTGAGGTGCTGCCGCTGCTGCGGAGTCACGTCTTCGGGCAGATAGCGAAACACCATCACCCATTTGTCCTTCACTTCGAGGCCAGCATACGCATTGTACTCCGCGTGCCCATCGGTCGCCGGAGCGACAATCCCATACCCGGCAAAGACAATCTCCGATTCCTCGATCTCGCCCGTTTGCGAGAATGTCAGTGGTCGCCAGTCCGTGTTGACGGTGAACTTGCGCGCTTCGATCCCCGTATGCAATGTGAGCCGATTGTCCTCACCCAACGACACCCCGGCGGTGAACGGAAAGGATTGAAAGAAGCTGCCATTGTCGCCCGCCGGCGTGAGCCCCAGCCACTGGAACACCGACGCGACATACTCGGTCGCCTGCTGCTCCCCGGGGGTGCCGGTGAGGCGGCCGTCCATTTTTTCCGTCGCCAGCGTGGAGATATGGGTTCGCAATCCGCGTTCGCTAATCGTAAGAAGTCCCGACCCATCCGTGCTAGGGGAGCTAGCGGGAGTAGCTCCGTCCTCGGTGACGATTTCCGATGGAGCTGGAAGCCCGACCCTCCCACGTGCTTCGGCGTCATTCCAGTCGGCGAAAAAGAGTTGCGATTGTTTCTCTCTGCCACGCGCGCTGGTCCACGCCAACCGCTTGCCATTGGGAGCAAACACCGGGAGCCCATCGAACCCTTCGGAAAAGGTCACCCGCGCCGGGGCAGCGGCACCGGTAGCACCGGCGGCACCGGTGGCATCGACTATGTATAGTTCGAAGTTCCGCATCCCCTCGCGGTTGGTGGCGAAAATTAGATAGTCGCCCGACGGATGGAAATAAGGCCCCCAGGACATCGCCCCCATCTGGGTCAGTTGGCGGACATCGGACCCATCGACATTCATGGTGAAAATCTCCGCCGTCGCGCCATCCTCGGAGAAGTGCCTCCAGCAGATTTTTCGCCCATCCGCGCTAAAGAATGGACCGCCGTCGTACCCGGCACTGATAGTCAGGCGGCGGACTTGCGTGCCATCGGCCTTCATCAGATAGAGTTCGACTTGCGAGGATGGATCACGCGCGAACAGATCTTGTTCTTCCGGCGACAGAGGTTGCGTGTAGGCGTGCCGATTCGAGGCAAAGATAATCAGCGATCCATCGGGCGACCACGAGGCTTCGGCGTCGTATCCACGCGCCTTGGTCAGATTCTTCGCCTGTCCGCTCGCGAGGTCGGTCTCGAAGAGATCATACTGTTCGTCAAAATCCCAGGAATAGCGACGCGATTCGCCTCCTGTCCGTTTCTCATACTCGGCGCGCTGTTGTTCCCGCGCCTGGGGATCAAGATGGGTCGAGGCAAACAACACCTTCTTCTTGCTCGGATGAATCCACGGGCACGTGGCCTTGCCGATCCCCGGCGACACCCGACGAACCTCACCGTTTTGCAAGTCCATGAGATAAATCTGGAAGAAGGGATTGCCGGGTTCGCGTTCGCTTTGGAACACAAAGAGTGAACCGTCTTGACTGAAGTATCCCTCCCCCGCGCGTTCGCCCACGAACGTGAC
>JABFSC010000197.1 GCA_013140885.1 Deltaproteobacteria bacterium
AAATTCCGCCAGCTCCGGCAGTGGGCGCTGGGACACTTGGGGCATCCGCTCTTGCTTGGACTGCGTTTTCCTGGTGTTCATGCGCCACAAGTATCAGAAATTCCCTACTCTAACAAAGTAGTATTAGCGAACGCTTAGGAATGAACATCGTACTAACAAGAGGTGCAGTCATGTCAGAGACGCAATTGTACGCAAGCAGTCCGGCCGAGGCCGGCCTTGATCCGGTGAAAGTGGCAGCGCTGCTCGACCGCGCGCAGCGCGAGGTGAGGGAAGGGTTGCTGCCATCCTGCCAGGTCGCGATCGCGCGCCATGGCAAAATCGGCGCGGCGGCCGCGTTCGGCGAAGCGGTGCAGGGTGGAGTCACCAAGCCCGCCACCAACGAGACGCTCTACGTCGCATTCTCGTGCGCCAAAGGCCTGTTCTCCGCTGCCACGTGGCTGCTGATCCAAGACGGCAAGCTGGATGTCACGCAGCCCGTGGTAAGATACGTGCCGGAGTTCGGCACCAACGGCAAGGAGGCGGTCACGGTCGAGCAGCTCTTCCTCCATGTTGGCGGCTTCCCTGACGCCCCGTATGCGCAGCGCGAATGGCTTGATCGGGCGGCGCGCATGCGCCGGTTCCAAAGCTGGCGTCTGCAATTTCCAGCCGGCAAGGAGTACGCCTATCATGCCACGTCAGCGCATTGGGTGATGGCAGAAATCGTCGAGCGGCTCAGCGGCATGGATTTCCGAGAGTTCTTCCGTTTGCGCGTCGCGGAACCGCTGGGCCTGCCAAACCTCAGGATGGGGTTGCCGCGCGACCAGCAACATCGTCAGGCGCAACTGACGTACGTGGGCGCGCCGATGACGGCCGAAGAGATGAAACAGAGGGGCATCAATGTCGTCATGCCGACTGAGATTAATGAGGAGACGATACTGGGCTTCAACAAACCTGAAGTGCTAGAGGCCGGGTGTCCCGGCGGCGGCGCGGTGGTGACCGCTGGCGCATTGGCAATGTTCTACCAAGCGCTGGTGAATGGGGGCCGCGCACCAGACGGCAAACAAATCTGGCGCGAGGAATTGCTGCGCGACGTGCTGCGGATATGCACCGAAGGGTACTTCGATCGACTCTTCCGGGTGCAACCGAACCGGTGTCTGGGGATGGTGGTCGCTGGCGGCGATGGCAAAGCAGGTGTGCGTGGTTTTGGGAAAACGAACTCGGCGGACGCCTTCGGCCACAATGGCGCTGGTGGTCAGGTGGCGTGGGCGGACCCCGCTACGGGTATCTCGTTCGGGTACTGCACCAACGGCTTCGATCGCAACGATGTCAGGCAAGGCAAGCGCGTTGTTGCCATTTCGAGCATGGCTGCGGTGTGCGCAGCGGGAGAGCGAGAGGGAAGTTGATGGCCAAGCGTGAGGGAAAGGTGGCGGCCATCACCGGAGCGCACCACAAGTGGTCCACCCGCGGCTTTGCAGGTTCATGCCCGCACGCCTACCGGAACCACACGCAAATTCCGTGACCGTGCCGTCTGGTGACAGCTTGCGAATCACCCCATCAGTGCCGCCGCCATAGATGTTGCCTTCACGATCCACCGTCACCCCTTCCGAGCCTTTGAATCCCGTTGCGGCAGTCACGACGTGATCCAGTGTGAGTTGTTGATACGCCACGATGTTGCTCCCTTGTCGTGAGTTCCCTTTTCTTCTTTCTCGAATGCGGCGCGCTGAAGGCAGCCACGCTTGTACCACCCGCTGTCAACCACTATAGCCTCACGTGAGGCGACGCCAGCGGTACGATACTCACACCTGAGGAGGGAACGACATGAGCAATCCACAACCCAGCGAGCTCCCCTCGCTGTTCTCCCGCAACAATGTTGCCGTCATCACCGGCGCGGCCAGCGGCATCGGCCGCGCTGCCGCTCAGCGCTGTGCTGCGGCAGGAATGCGGCTGGTGCTGTTCGATCGGGATGCCACCGCCCTTGCCGACCTCGCGCAGGCATTGCCGGTGGAGGTGCGGCATCTTGCCGGTGACGTGAGCCGCATCGAAGACGTAGAGCGCCTGCGTGACGTCGCGTTCGACAGCTTCGGGGCCGTTGCCGTGCTGATGAACAACGCGGCGATCAGCGGCACAGGCAGCGACAATTGGACCGGCCTGGAGGCGTGGCGGCGCATCCTGGACGTGAATCTGTGGGGCGTCGTGCACGGTGTCCACGCCTTCACCCCGCGCTTGTTGGAGCAAGCCTCGCGGTCGGCGATCATCAACACGGGCTCGAAGCAAGGCATCACCAATCCGCCGGGCTTTCCGGCGTACGCTGTGGCCAAGGCTGGCGTCCGCACGCTCACCGAGCAGCTCGCGCATGGTCTCCGCGAAGCGCAGGCGTCGGTCACGGCGCACCTGTTGGTGCCGGGGTGGACGTTCACGGGGATGACCAACGCGCCCGACGGACGACAGCCCCACGGAACGTGGACGGCGGCTCAGGTGGTGGAGCGGATGATCGCGGGCGTCGATGCCGGCGACTTTTATCTCCTCTGCCCGGACGGAACGGTCTCGTCCGAGCTGGACGCGGCGCGCATCCTGTGGGGGTGTGGTTTCCATACTGAGCAGGAACGAGGGCGAGGGAGTTGAAAGCGGGGCAGAGCCATGCCATCGAAGAGGTAGCAAACAACCCCGATGGAGGATGCCTCGCCATGCAAATAG
>JABFSC010000033.1 GCA_013140885.1 Deltaproteobacteria bacterium
ACGTCAGGGCGGACAGCTCCTTGGGTTCGAGAATAATCACCTTACGGGCAATGGCGATCAGCGCCACCTCCAGCACGATCTCGACGTGCACGATATGATCGGTCAGATACGCCTTGATGGTTTCCAGCAATTCGAGGCCGATGAGAATCAACAGAAAAAACCCGAAGATGTCGAGCAACTCGTCGATGTCGAGCAGGAACACTGGCGGCGTCATGATGTCTTGCCAGATGATCCACCCCAGCTCGACCGTGGCGAGCGCGATCACCATGACCATCATCAGGATGAGGGCCAGGACAATCAGTCGCTCGAAATACTTGAGGCCGCGATCGAGAAACATGCTCACCACTCCTTTATGACGTACGCCGTAACAGCCATTTTTCGATCTCCACCGCCCAGAACACGATGGTGCTGGCGGCCAGACACACCCCCAACTGCGCCAGGGTCAAGGCCTGCGTGCCCAACACCGCCTGCACCGGTGGCGTATAGGTCACCACGAGTTGTAAAACAAGGGTCACCCCCACGGCCCACAGCATCGTCGGATTCGCCGTGAGCCCCGTGGTGAACAGCGACTCCCGATTGGAGCGCACCGCCATCGCATGGCCAAGTTGTGACAACGTCAAGGTCATAAACACCATTGTCCCCCACGGCCCGGCGGGACCGTGCCACTGATACGCGCCATAGCCAATGCCAAACGAGACCAGGGCGAGAATGGCGCCAATGATGAGGATATGTCGGCCAATGCCGCGACTGAAGATGCTTTCGTTAGGCGCGAACGGCGGGCGGCGCATGGTGTCCTTTTCGGTCGGTTCGAGTCCTAAGGCCAGGCCCGGCACGCCATCGGTCACCAGATTCATCCAGAGAATCTGCAACGTCGTCATCGGCAAAGGCATGCCGAAGAGCTGGGAGAGGAACATCACGGTGACTTCGGCGGAGTTGCTGGTGACGATGTATTTGACGAACTTGCGCACGTTGTCGTAGATCGTGCGCCCTTCTTCCACGGCGCTGACAATGGTGGCGAAGTTATCGTCGGTGATGACCATGTTGGCTGCTTCCTTGGACACGTCGGTCCCGGTGATGCCCATCGCCACGCCGATATCACTCCTGCGTAGCGCGGGCGCGTCATTCACACCGTCGCCGGTCATGGCCACCACATGGCCACGCTCCTGGAGCGCTTGGACGATGTTGAGCTTGTGTTCGGGCGAGACGCGTGCGTAGACCGACACCTGTTCCACCACCGCGCGCAATTGCTCCGGGCTCATCGCGGCCAAGTCGTGTCCGGTGAGGACCGTGCCGTTGTGGGCCGGAGCGATGTGCAGTTGCCGCGCGATTTCCAGAGCGGTGAGCGGATGATCGCCGGTAATCATCACCGGGCGAATCCCGGCTTGGAGGCAGCGTTCGACGGCCGCCTTCACTTCGGGCCGGGGCGGGTCGATCATGCCGATCAAGCCGACGAACGTCAGCTCGGTTTCGAGAGGTTCCACCTTCCCATCCTCCGGCAGTACCGAGAGCGCTCGGTAGCCCACCCCTAAGACCCGCAACCCTTGCTGCGCAAGCCGGTCCGTGGCGGCGGCGATATGTCGCCGAAGGTCGCTGGTGAGCGGGTGTGCCACGCCGTCCACAAACGCCTGCGAGCTGATCTCCACCATGCCGTCGGCTGAGCCCTTGGTGAAAGCAATGAGTGGCCGCTGCTGAAACAGCTGTGTCAACGGCTCCGTGGGGCCATTGGCTGACGATGGCGTGGCCAACCGATGGACGGTGGTCATGCGTTTCCGCTCCGAGGAGAAAGGCGCTTCAGCCACGCGCGGGAAAGTCTCTTCCAGCCGCATCTTCCATAACCCATAGTGCGCCGCGCCGACGAGGATCGCCCCCTCCGTGGGGTCGCCGACCGCCACATACTCCCCCGTATGCGGCTCGTTGGGTTGCAGCAGCGCGTCGTTGCACAGCGCGCCCGCGCCCAATAAGAGATACATCTCCGGTCGGTTGAGAGGTTCGGTCTTGTCATGGGCCTCAAGGATCGGATGGCCACGCTGCATCACTTCGGTCAGGTCGGCGGTATGACCGACGACATCCAGGACGGTGACCTGCATCTTGTTCTCGGTCAGGGTGCCGGTCTTGTCCGAACAGATCGTTGTGACCGACCCCAGGGTCTCGACGGCGGGCAGCTTGCGGATCAAGGCGCCTCGCTTGAGCATGCGTTGCGCGCCCAGCGCCAGGGTGATGGTCATCACGGTGGGCAGTCCTTCGGGAATCGCGGCCACGGCCACCGCCACCGAGGCCATGAGCATCTCCAGAGCTGGTTCGCCCCGCCAGATCCCCAACAGCGACATCGCGACCACCACCACCACGATGCCGAGCCCGAGGAACAGTCCGAGCTGACCAATCCGGCGCTGGAGCGGCGTCTTGTCGGCGGTGACGGCCTGGAGTAACTCCGCGATCCGTCCCAACTCCGTGCGCATCCCGGTGGCGACCACCAGCGCTGTCCCGCGTCCGTAGGTAATGGCCGTACCGCTGTAGAGCATATTGGCTCGGTCACCGAGGGGCAGATGTTCCTCGTGCAGCGCCGCCGGGCTTTTCTCCACGGGGAGCGATTCGCCGGTCAGCGAGGCCTCTTGCGCGCGGAGGTTGGCTCCTTCTATCAGGCGCATGTCGGCGGGTATGGCATTGCCTGCTTCAACGAGCACGATGTCGCCAGGCACCAGGTCGCGCGCGGGCAGGTCCAGCACACGACCGCCACGCCGCACCCACACCACCGGCGCGGCCATATTTTTCAGGGCCGCCATCGCCTTCTCGGCGCGGTATTCCTGAATGAACCCCAGGAGCACGTTGAGAAGCACGACCACGAGGATCGCGCCCGCATCGATCCACTCACCCGGCTTACCTTGGAGCACGGCCACCACACCTTTGATGGCCGCCGCGCCCAGCAGGACCAGCGACATCACCGCGGTCGCTTGCTCCCACACGATCCGCCACGGACTCTTCAAGCCCCGTTCGACCAGTTCATTGGGGCCATGCTCGCGCAAGCGCTGGTCGACTTCGGCTGGTGGTAAGCCCGCGAGAGGCTCGACCCGGAGGTGCTCCAGCGTCTCGCTCGGTTGCAGCATGTGCCAGGGACGGAATTCTTGGGTCTCACTTGGGTGGTGTGGCATGATGGTCCTCGGGTGAGAGGGGTTCTCTTCCTCGCGCCTATTTTGTCTACGCCGCACGGGCGAAAGGCGGTTGTCGGCTCGTGGCGCTGGCCCGTCGAGGAAGCGCGTGGGCCGGTTGCGAGTTTTTCGTCGTGCTGGCCGCGCGCTGGACGATCCCGCGACGGAGGTATTCTGGGTCCATATCCAAGTGCTCACAGGTGCTCACGAACGAGTAGAGGTAATGGCGCTCGTTGGACGAGAACCAGGCTTGGACCTCGGCGAACAGCCGCTGTCCTCGCCGGGTCCGCGAATGACAATAGCGGAGGTAGGTGTGAACCGCCTCCTGAAGGACTGCTAGCAAAAGCAGCCGTTCGCCAGTCCAGCTCGCGTGGGACTCAGGGCCGGAGATGAAAAACTGCTCCGGCATCATGTTGTCTGGGCGCACGCCGTCAGTGGTGATCTGGTGGCCAAACACCGGTGTGCCCGCTAGGTGGGGAGAGACTTTTGGTGCCGTGGATGAACGCGTCATGGTCAGTATCCTCCTGGCGACAGCCTTTACTGTCGCGATGTGTTGTTGTCCATATCACTCTGTGTGTCACGCCTCCCATTGGAGCGGGGTGCGAAAGCGCTCAGTTTTTGGTGTTTTCATAGAAGACATAGTTCGAGCCATTGGTGCCAATCTCGAAGTAGGTTCTTCTCTCGTCAGCATCGACTTGAAAGTTGAAATTAGTGTCATTATGGCCATAGCCGAACCGGTAGGGGCGGAGCTGCTGCGTATCGGCCTCCCGTGGCGTGGTCAGCTTGTCGATCTTGATAAAGCGCTGCACCAGTTTTTCGCCCGCGTAAATGTCGAGCACGCCATCGGTGCCCGTCCAATTCTGAATCGAGCGCCCCAATTCATTCTGGGCGTCTTGGGTGCAGCCTGAGAGCAGCATGATGAGGGGAACACTCACCGCCAGCCGGACGTAGCGAAAAAGCATGGAACGCATCGAATCATCCTCCTGTACTGGCCTGCGAGGGAACAGGCCAGGCAATGGTTATGTCACGTCACATCTCGAACGATCACGAGAAGCGGACACCCAGAGGTATACGGATGCGGGCGATGCTCGGCAAATAGATAATTTATCTCTTATTTATAGAGAAAAACGATATGAGGGGATTGCGATCAGATGGTCGAATCATCATCATCGGCTGGACTTCATGCCGACGAAATCCTCGCGGGAGAAAGCGGTTGGCGCGTCGCGGAAGGATACGGTTGCTACCCCTTGCGATCCGGTTCCAAGACCAAGCCTCGCCGTGACCACTCGTTCGTTACCAGACGTCCTAACCCCGATTCGGTAATGTAGAGAGTCGAATAGTTTGGCCCACCAAAAGCGACATTGGTGACGACCCGATCCTCTGAAGCAATCGTCTCGACATGTTTCCCATTGGGGTCAAACACGATGGTGCCACCGCCGAGTATCCCGGCGACCAACACATAGCCGGCTTCATCCAAACACAGGCTATCGGGGAAGTATCCGGTTGGCAGCGTGCCAAACACGCGCGCTTCTCCCACTTCGCCTGGCGCGCGAATAGGAAATGCCAGCAGGTTCCCCGCGAACGTCTGGGCGACAATCAACGTCTTGCCATCCGGGGTCAAGCCGATGCCATTGGGATGTTGCACGTCGGTCGCGACGCGGCGGATATATTTGCCGTCGGGCGAGGCGTAGTAGACTTTGCCCGACCGTTTGGTCACCGAGCCTGGGGTTTCACGCAGGTTGGGATTGCGATGAATCGGATCGGTGAAATAGAAATTGCCGGCGGCGTCGAACACGAGGTCATTCGGCGCGCTGAGGGGCACGCCGTCACAATTGGTATAGAGCCGCTGAACAGTGCCATTGTTGTCGATGCGTTCGATCCGTCCGGTTTCGTAATCAAGCGCGGGACCGATGGGCATGCTGTTATGCCAATTGAAGCCGCCATTGTTAGTGACATAGAGCGCGCCATCAAGACCGAGCGCGGCACCGTTGGGCCCGCCGCCGGGCCGCGCGAACACGGACGTAGTGCCATCGGGCGCGATTTTTCGTATCTGACCACCGCGAATCTCGGTGACATACACGCTGCCGTCACGGTTCCATACCGGACCTTCGGGGAATTGCAGGCCGGTGGCGATTATTGTTGGAGGCATGGTGTCTTCTCCTTTCCTTTGTCTATATTCCACCAAAGATACACACACTTGCGCAAAGGGTCGCGTCCGTGTGCTCCCATTTGCTGGCTGCTGTTGCCCTTGCCAGTCGGCAAAACAAAAATCTGTTCGGTAACGAACCCCAGCGTTTCGGCGATTTCCGAAAGGATAATATCGACAGCGATACTGGCTCCCGCGTAGCGCACATTGTCATTAACCATGATCAGCGGAGACTTTGGTTTCAAGACGCGTGCGCACTCGGCGATGACACATGCCATTTCATAAAAGTAGCCACGAACCATGCGGGCGATGCCGCTGTTGTTGAGCAAATCAAGCTCTTTCTGGGTGTCGAGAAAGGCGAGCACCGCTTGGAGAAGTGTCTGTTTGTCCGCGGCCGCGATCGCGGACTTCCATTTCGGATTAAGAGCTAAGAGGTCTTTGGCCCTATTCTCAACCGTGCAGCTCAGCATCTCCTGTCGGAGTCGGACCAGTTCCGCTTCGTCCACTCCGAGCAAAGCGAGTTCCAGCGCATAGGTGCGGGTGTAGTCGTAACGGTTGCAATACGGCGGCGACGTCACCACGCAATCGTAGGACTTTGCTTTCAGTTTCGGCAAAATATCAAGGCAGGAGCCCCGATGGAGCACGACATCCGCCTTCGCGTTTGGAGTGGCGAATAAGTCGGTGGGCATCTCGGCTTCCCGCAAGTCCGAGACAATCTCATTGAGTTTGCTCGTCATCGCTTTCTCAAACGAGAGAATCTCCCCCTTGTCGAACACCTTTCCCCCGACACGCCTGCCCGAACGGTAGTCCCAGCGCAGATACTGTCCGTCCTTTCGCGTGTAGCTCAGAGATTCCAAGATACAAAGGAGAGCAAACAGCAGGACGGCTTTGACACGTGCATTCTCCTGTTCCGATGCGGTGAGGAAACGTCCGATGGATTCAAGAGTTTCCACGGGATAGGCACCGCGAGTAATTCTCAGTTCGTTAATGGGCTTTGCGGTCTGGGCGTGATGCCACGGACGTTGCTCTCTCCATGCGATTAACCGTTCGACATCACGAGGCTTGAGGTCACGATCAATCACTTGTTTGGTGGCGATGACCGTCTGACCAATGGGCAGCACCTCAATGCCCTCCACGCGCATGCCGAGCGCGCCAGCGACAAACAATGCCGTGCCACTCCCGGCAAAAGGGTCCAACAAGACACCTTTCGCGGGGCAGTATTTATGGAGCAAATGCTCCACCAGCCCCGCCGAGAACGCCTCTTTGTACTTGAACCAGCGATAGACCGCTCGGCCTTTGTTGGCTTGGAAACTGACGAGCGAGCGCGTGAACGCATTGGTCGTGACGAGCTTGGAGGCCCACCGTTTTTCGTGTTCTCTGTTGATGTCCTCAACTTCCTCCAATAAGGGGTGGGGGGTTGGGGCAACATGATTCTCCGCCGCAACGGCTGGAGACTGCAAGTCGAGCATTTTCGTCATGGGATGAGCGTTGTTTCTTTGGGAGTCTGACGGATGCGACCGCGTCGCCTACACGTCGGCTTTAACCCCACACACCTCCGCCACCAATTCATACGACCGCACCCGCGCGGCGAAGTCGTAGCAGATTGTGACGATGCTGAGGTCATTGGTTTGGTACAACTGAGCGAGCGCGTCGAGCTTCGCTTTCACCTGCTGCGGGTCGCCGTCCACCGTGGTCCGGCTGTACTCATCAAGAAAGAGCCGCTCTTGTGGGGAGTATGGATAGGCGAGCGCTTCCTCGACAGAAGGAATCCCACCCCGGCCACTGCGGACAATGCGCAGCCGCAGCAAGTTGCGGCTCGCGGAGAGCCGTTTGGCTTCTTCCGCCGTCTCGGCGCACATGACCTGCACAGCGATATTGACTTTGGGTTCAGTGAGCAACTCCGACGGCTGAAAGTGCTCACGGTACGTGTCCACGATCTCGGTCCCATGTTGCACGTCAACACCAAAGAAGTAGGCGTAACTAAACGGCAAGCCCCGCCGGGCCGCCAAATAGGCTGAATCAATCCCAGAGCCGAGCAACCACACTTCTGGCATCGTGGTGCTCGGTCCCGGTCCGGCATGCACCCCCGCGAAGGGGTGCGAGGCGTCAACCGTGTCCTTGAGATACGCGATCAAATCGTTCACTTGGTCGGGATAATGGCGAATGTCACGCATCGTTCCCGGATAGACGAGCGCCGCGGCGGTGCGTTGGTCACTGCCAGGCGCGCCCCAAGCCCAGGTCGATCCGCCCCGGATAGAGGGCCTCCAACATGCGGAAAATCTCGGCGACCTTGAGCGCGCTGTAATGCGAGAGCATGACTCCGCCACTGCCGACACGGATACTGCTCGTGCGCGCGGCGATCTGCCCGATCATGATTTCTGGGCAGGTGCCGGCGAATCCCGATAAATTATGATGTTCCGCGACCCAGAACCGCTGATAACCAAGTTTCTCCGCGACGACGGCGAGCTGAATGGTTTCCCGCAAGGCGTCCCCGGCGGTACTGCCATCGCGGACCGGCGATTGATCGACAACGCTGAGTGTGAGTTTTTGTGTCAAAAGAATACCCCTTGCTGCGTGGTGCGTGAGGAGAAAATGTCTTCCCTTACCTGTTCTTCATTCTTCATTCTCTTCCCGCTGCCTTTTCCTTTACCCTTGAAACGCGCTAGAGTGCAACCCGCGAAACGTCACACGCCTGACGGCTCACACAACACGTATCCGTTTCTCTTGCCAAGGAGCAGCTATGGAAGAACTCAAAATCGAAGTGAAAAATCGAGTCGGCATCTTGACCCTCAATCGTCCAGACAAAATGAACGCGCTCACCCACGGCATGGGTAGTGCCGCGGTCGCGACGCTCAAGGAATGGGCCATCAATGACGCGGTGGGTGCGATCGTGGTGACAGGTACGGGTCGTGGCTTCTGCACTGGCGGGGATGTGTCGGCGATGGGCCGTGGTACGGAGATCGGCACCAAGGAATCCACGCTGGAGCAGCGGATTGATGCGCTGCGCGAAGGGCAAACCTGGCCGTGGCTGCTCTATACGATCCCGAAAGTGACCATCGCGGTGGTCAACGGCGCGGCGGCGGGCGCGGGTCTGGGACTCGCGTTGTCGTGCGATTTGCGCATCGCGTCGGATCAAGCGCGCTTCGGCACGGCCTACGCCCGTGTTGGGT
>JABFSC010000004.1 GCA_013140885.1 Deltaproteobacteria bacterium
ATTCCATCGGGTCCACGCCCTTCTCAGCCTTACGCTGAAAAAAGTCCTCGAAATACTCGCGCACGACGGGCATGCGCGTCGGCCCGCCCACAAAGACGAGCTTGTCAATTTCGCGCGTGGCGATGTTGGCGTCATGCAACGCCTGTTCGATTGGACTACGGCAGCGCTCGATCACCGGACGCACGAGCCGTTCGAGGGCGCTGCGTGACAGTTCATATTCGAGATGCTTGGGCTCGCCGCGCACGGCGGCCAGGAACGGCAAGTTGACGCGGGTGGTCGTACTCGTGGAGAGTTCCATCTTGGCGATCTCGGCGGCTTCGAGAACTCGCGCCTTCGCCATCGGGTCCTGGTTCACATCGATACCGGTCTCGGCTTTGAAGTGCTCGGCTAGATGCTCGAAGATCATCACGTTCATATCCGTGCCACCAAGTTGCGTGTCGCCACTCGTCGCCTTCACCTCGAAGACGCCTTTGCCGAATTCCATGATGGTCACATCAAGTGTCCCGCCGCCCAGGTCCACGACCGCGATACGCAAATCCTGCTTGAGCCGGTCGAGACCATACGCGAGCGCGGCGGCGGTCGGCTCATTGACGAGCCGAGCGACTTCGAGCCCGGCGATACCGCACGCGTCCTTGGTGGCATTGCGTTGATTATCATCGAAATACGCCGGGACCGTCACCACCGCTTTCTGGACCGACTCACCAAGAAAAGCTTCGGCATCACGTTTGATCTTTTGCAGCAGAAAGGCCGACAGTTGTTCCGGCGAAAACTCCTTGCCGCGCAGTGTGAGTTTGATGCGTTGCCCCATCTTGCGTTTGAAGGCGGTGGCGGTGCCTTGGGGATTCACCGTGACCTGCCGTCGCGCCAGCTCGCCCACCAGGGTTTGTCCATCAGACGTCAGCGCGACGTAACTGGGGAAAGCTTTCCCTCCAATACTCACGCCCTCCGCGCTGGGAATGATTACGGGTCGCCCACCACGCAACACGGCCGCGGCTGAGTTCGAAGTGCCAAGGTCAATTCCGATGATAACCATTGTTTCCTCCGTTCCGTCCTGCTTTCTTTACCGCAATCTCACCTGCTCTTGAGCTTCTTGGCGAGGTACACCACACAGGCATTGAGCGTGTTCATGAGTGGATAATCGGCTTCAGGAATATCCACCCCCGTCGCTTTATGAATGCCAATCATAATGTTGAGCGAGTCCATCGAATCAATGTCGAGTTGTTCCCGCACATCGACGGTCGGATCAAGATGAGCGAGGTCCGCTTCGGGTGCGATGTCGCCGATGGCGCGCAACACAATCGCTTTCAGTTCGTCGTCACTCATAGTTTCTCCGGTTCCTGTAAGAGTCGTTCGATGGTCGCCAGAAACAGCCCGCCACGGTGGCCGTCACTGGCGCGATGATCGGCGGCCACGGTCGCCATGATCGTGGGCCGTGCCCCGACCATCCCGTTGGCGGCCCACGGCTGTTCGACCACCTTGCCGAACCCCACTAGCGCCACCTGCGGCGGATAGATGATGCCAAAGACGCTCTCGACTCCTTGCTCGCCTAAACTGGTGACGGTAATCGTCGCGTCGGCGATTTCCGAGCTGCGGAGCACCCCGGCCCGTACCCGTTTCACCAGGTCGCGCAGATTCACCATGATCTCGCTCAAGCTTTTCTGGTCCACGTCATGCAGCGCGGGCGCGATGAGCCCCCCTTGGCGCAAGGAAATCGCGACCCCGAGATGAACCGCCGCGCTGGGCTTGAATGCTCCTTCCGTCCAGAACCCGTTCATCTCCGGGAACTGCCGGACCGCGACGGCCACCGCCTTGAGCAAGAGCACCGCGTATAAGAGGCGCTCGGTTACCGGACGTTTGAGATTCTCCGCCTGAAGCCACGACACCGCTCGACTCATGTCGATCCGGGTCCCCAGATAGTAGTGGGGGATCTCACGCTTGGAGCGCGTCATCGCCGCGGCAATCGCGCGACGCATGGCGGCATGACGGTCTGTTGGTGCCAGCGTCGACTTTGCCGGTGGCGGCACTTTCGCCCCTTCCGTCGGAACGACTGGTGGTGGGGTGACCACCGGTGCGACCGGTTCGACCGGCGCGACCGGGGGTGCCGCTTTTGCCGCCACGGCTTTTTCAACATCCGCTTTGGTAATCGCCCCGTCCGGGCCGGTCCCTTGCACCGTGCCGAGATCAACCCCCAGCTCGACCGCGACACGCATGGCTAACGGCGACACACGTAACCGACCAGTGGGTGGACGTGCGGCGACCGGTGGTGGTGCCTTCTCAACGCGTGGGGGAGCCGGAGGTGGAGATGGAGCCGATGGTGGAAGCACGATAGGTTTGACGGGCGCGGGTGGTGGCGGTGTCGCGGCAGTTGGTTTCACGGTTGCTCCCTCACCGGCTCTCTGAATAATGGCCAGCACCGCCCCCACCGGCACCTTCTCCCCCTCTGGCACCACGATGCGTTCCAACACCCCTGCCTCGAAGACCTCGATTTCAATGGCTGCCTTCTCGGTGTCCACGACCGCGATAATGTCCCCACGCTTGATGGCATCCCCCGGTTTCACCAACCATTGGATGACCGTACCCGCCTCCATGTCGGCCCCGAGCGAGGGCATGCGAAACTCAGCCATGATCGCCCACCATCCTGCGCGCGGTGTCCACGAT
>JABFSC010000428.1 GCA_013140885.1 Deltaproteobacteria bacterium
CGAGGGTGAGTGGGGTGCGATAGTCACTGAGACCAATGTCCATCTGTCGATGTCCGAGCGCTGGGTGAGCTTAGTATGTCCCACACACACGATCCCACCAGGAGAAAGAAAACCCAAAATTCGCGTTCCTCTCCACCGCGCGGGTGGAGTGATGAATCCGGTGCATATCCGGGGTGACCATGATCCAGCGCAGCCACGTATCCACACGCTCTGGCATGGCTACATTACTGTGATTAAAAACCGACGAGGTATTCAACAGAATTTCAAAGGCGACGACCACCCACGGCACCGCACCCAGGAGAATCACCATCGCCATCTTCAATCCGAAAGAAAGGAAAATCTCGCCTGGATGAAAGCGGAGTCCGGTGGTGGCATCAAGATCGAGATCGGCGTGATGGACTTGATGGAGCCGCCAAAAGAGAGGCACCGCGTGGAACAGCACGTGATGCAGATAGATGGCGAAGTCGAGACCGAGCAGCGTCACCACTGCGGCCGCCCAGGGCGGGAGAGCGATCCAATGCAAGAGTCCTACCCCTTGCTCCGCGGCAAACACCGCCGTCACGTAGGCGATACCACCTACCGTTGCCCAGACCAAGATCGAATTGAGTGTTGTCAGACTCAAGTTGGTCAGCCAGCGTTCGCGCCGTGGGCGCAGGAGTTGACGACAGGGAGTCCTATACTCCCACACGGCCATGCACGAAAAGACACTTATGAACGCGCTCAAGCGGACAAGCATTTCCATGATCACATCTCCTATGACGTGCGGCCCGCGGTCTTTACCGGTACGGTCGCAATCGGTAACCCATGAGCCCGCCAGTCGGCGACACTGTCTTCTAGACGGGTCGCCGGAAACCCCTGCTTGCGTAAGAGTTCCACGGCGTGCGCGGCAAGAACACAGTAGGGTCCACGACAGTAGGCAACAATTTCCTGATCCCGTGGGAGGTCCGCTAAGCGGTCGGTTAATTCGGCAACGGGAATGGAAATCGCCCCGGCGATATGGCCAGCGCGGTACTCTTCAACCGGGCGCACATCAATCACGGTCGTCAACCCCTTCCGCACCCGCGCCAATAACGCCTTACGATCGACCGGCTCAAGTCCCGCACGCTCGGTAAAGAACTGACGCGTCAGGTGATCCAACTCCGCCAAATGGCTTGACGCCAAAATCCGCAACGCGCGATAGAAATCCGCGACCGCGTCATCGGTCAGCCGATAGCGCACGAAAACCCCTTCTTTCTTCGCGTTAATCAGCTGAGCGGCACGGAGGATCTGCAAATGCCGGGAGGTGTTGGCCACCGTAAGGTGCGCCTCCTGCGCGAGATTTTCGACCGTTCGCGGACTCTGGCTGAGGAGATCAAGCAATTCCAGACGTTGCGGGCTCGCCACGGCTTTGGTGATGCGCGCGAGCTGTTCGTAGACCCGATTCTTGAAGAGACGCATATCTGATTTCATTCGAAATTCCTATATTCAATTAAACAATTGAATATAGGAATAAATCTCGCACGTCAATACGCGGAATAAATTTCGCTACTGTTATTGACTGACGTAGTCAGTTATTTATTATAACGACATGGCACGCAAAACTCCGCCGGATCGACTGCCCCACCTGGTCGCTTGTGCAACCCAGGTGTTTATCGACCAGGGCTATCGCCGCACGCAGATGGACGATGTGGCCGCCGCGTTAGGGGTCGCCAAAGGCACGCTCTATTTATATGTGGCAAGTAAGGAGGCGTTGTTCGATCTCGTGATCCGCCACGCCGATGAGGACTCTCCTTTTCCGGCGTTGGCACACCTACCACTGCCAACGCCGGCACCGGAGGCAACCCTCGCTTATGTCCGTGAGCGGTTAGCACGGAATCAAACCTTGCCGACCCTGACCGCCGCGCTCGCACGTCAGCGGGTGACAGATGCACGAGCGGAACTGGCTCTGATTCTCGAAGAACTGTACGACACGCTCGCACGCAATCGGCACGGCATTAAGTTGCTGGATCGATCAGCCCACGATCAGCCCGAACTCGCCGCCTTATGGTTTGACTCAGCCAGAGGTGGGTTGATCGCGACCTTCACACACTACTTGAAAACACGCATGGACCGTAAACGCCTGCGGCCAGTGTCCGATGCGGCGGTAGGCGCTCGTCTGATTATTGAAGCGATCGCCTTTTGGGCCGTGCATCGCCACTGGGACCCCCATCCCCAAGTTGTTGACGAAACGGTCGCCCGCGACACCGTTATTCAGTTCCTTCTCAACGCCCTCACCCTGAAGGAGGACGCATGATCGCGCAAACTCTCTTGAGAGGATTGGTCGTGTCCACCTGTCTGACCGCCCACGTTGCCGCTACGTCGGTTGTTGACTGGCCCGTCACCGGTGGCGATCCCGGCGGCATGCGCTATTCCCCACTCACGGACATCAATCGGACCAATGTTGCTACCCTCACCGTGGCCTGGACCTATCATCATGGTGATTATCGTTCCGGCTGGCCTGACCCGTTTAAGGGCATAGGCATTAAGCTAAGAAGCAAGTGCCAGTGCGGGCTCGAAAAAATCCACTTGTGTCCCTAAACTGTCACGTAAGCGTTGGGCACTGGTGCGGCGTTTCCGGACGGCTTTTCTCGCCAGACGTTCCGCAGTGGCACACAAGCGGGAGAGAAAGCGTGCAA
>JABFSC010000389.1 GCA_013140885.1 Deltaproteobacteria bacterium
AGGCGATTTGATGTCGTTAAAAGTTAAGTTCTTGAAATCATTGGCTTTTCCAAGAATTTCCTTTTTTATAAAACTCAAGTAAAACTCAAGCAATTTCAAGGTGTTACCCAAAACACAACAGTCGAGTCAGGATCATTCCTGATTCGTCTCCGTAAGGCGGTGTAAAACAGGTGAAGAGAATCTCTTCGCTTGTTGTCCCAGGGGTATGTAAAAGGAGCAGAACTATAATGGCAATCGAATTTTTACGACGGAGGAAAAGTCACTTTCTCCACAAATGGGGTGGAGAAAGCGGGATGACGCTAGCCGAACTGTTGGTGGCTATCGGGATCATTTCAGTGGCTGCGGCAATAGCTATTCCTCAGGTCAACAGTAGCATCATCAACTTGTCGTCAGCCAAAGACGGTCTGCTTGCGGATATTCGTCTCGCTCGCGGCAATGCGACTGGCCGCGGTGCCCACTTCCGGGTGACGCTTGGCGCTAATTCGTATGTCACTCAACGTCTCCAAGATGGAGATGGGGATGGCATCTGGGACCCTAACGGATCTTTTCCGTCTCAGACAGTAGAACTACCCTCCACGATCACTATCACCGAAGGCGCAGGGAAAGAGATCGAGTTCGACACCCGAGGCTTGTTAATTTCCCAACCTAATGGGGATCCGCCACCAGTGATCGAGATCGCTCTCAAGGACAGTAAAGACAATCGTATTATAGAGATGTCAGTTTTTCCTTCTGGGCAAATCATAGAGGAGTAACCTAATGAAACGTGCAACCGCGGGATTCACATTAATCGAGGTTCTAGTGGCCATGGTGATTTTCTCCATTTCGTCCCTGGCCGTTACTTCCCTCATGGTTGGGTCAATGCAGCATATCTCTGGGAATGGGCTCAGGTCAGAGGCAATATCTCTAGCGCAGGACGCAATCGAGGGCCTACGTTCCGCCCCCTACGATGACCTCGCCACTGGTTCCGAGTTGGATGTTCTATCTTCAAAAGGGGGAACTACTTTTGACGTAAATTGGCGGGTTCACACGGATGACCCAATGGCGGGCGTGAAAAGAATTGTTGTGACAGTGACATGGGACCATAAAGGAGTAGCGAGGACGTATGAAACCGAGACTATTTACACCAATATCGTTCGTTCGTAGATCAGCGGCGGGTTTTTCGCTCATCGAGATGCTGGTCTCTCTTTTTGTCGCTAGCCTTATGATGACGGTCATGAGCGGGTTTGTCAGTACGGTTGTTGCCACAAAGCACAACACGAGTCTCGTCACTGAGGCGCAACAGGGAGTACGCTCTCTCCTTTCGATGATCACGCAAGAACTGCGGCAAGCAGGAGCCTGTCTGACGCCGTTGGGCACGTTTATCTCCTTGGATGGGGCTAATACTGCAACTCAAGATAGCCTGACGCTCCGGATCGGTCGCGTCAACACAGCCACAACCCCACCCACGAATCGTTGTATTCAACCTGGGACCACGGCCGAGGCAAATCCGGGAAGTACGACTCTCCAAGTCCCGGCGAACAGCGGTCTGAGGGCGGGTGACCAAGTGTTCATCACGCCGAATAACGTCCTGGGTGATTTCTACACTGTGCAAGCCGCGAGCGGAACGACTGTAACGCTTGCTCCTCCGCTTGAGGATTACGATGGGCTCGGCACGTCATATCCCGTTGGAACTGGGATCTACCCCTTTGATGAACGGGTCTATGCCGTTGACGCTTCCGATCCTGATCGTCCGGTATTAACCGCGCAGATCAACGGAGCGGGACCCTTTCCGCTGGTTGATGGCGTAAAGCTTTTTGATGTGCGCTATGGCTTGGCGCCCTGCGATCCCCAATGCGCCACGGAGGTTGCGTTTCCTCTCGTCGACGACGACACGAACGAGTGGTTTCTGGTTCGGGAAGTGAGAATCAAGGCAACAGTGCAGTCTCACAAGAAAAATCGAGAGGGTGAGTTTGAAGAAGCGAGCACTGGCAAGGTTGGTGAGAGCGGGGAGTACATCACCATCAAGCCGCGGAACTTATTGTGAGGACATGACCCGACTGCCAGCAGACAAGCGATCACCGTTGATGTGAGTACATGTGTAACTTTTCATGAGGTATTTTATGCGACAGAATCTTCGAACTATAATCACGAACCAGCGCGGTATCGTTTTGGTTATCGCCCTGATGCTCATGGGGCTGATGGCTGCGCTGGCAGGGGTGTACAGCCGCATGATCTTGGCTGACGTGAAGATGACTGGTGGCGCGGGACAAGAACGAAAGGGGTTTTATGCAGCCGAGGCGGGGCTCAACTATGCGATGAACGATGTCCGTGCCCTTTTCGCCTCCTTTGATCCCCCATCTGAGCACACTGGTCACGTGAACGTTGGGTCAGGTGCGAACCAACGCACGGTGGATTATGAAGTAAAAGAAGTGCCAGGGCGAAACCCCGGGCCGACAGAAATAATTCCGGCGGGGAAGCATTTTGCCGGAATGAGCTCTATTCCTTCTGAGTTTACTGTAACGGCGACGGCAGACAATAGCGCGGGCGACGAAGAGGCCCAGCTAGGGGCTGAGTTTACGATTCATAGCGTGCCGATCTTCCAGTTTCTCGCGTACTACGCGAACAATCTCGAAATGCTGCCGGGGCCGAACATGACCGTGAGTGGGCGGATCCATACTAACGAGAACCTCTATTTAAATACCAATGCCGGAAGCTTCTTTGCTATTGGCGATCGTCTGGCGGCGCCAGCCAACCGTTTCATTCAGGTCTCGGCTTCAAGGAATATTTGGCGTGGACGGCTGGATAGTTCAAGCTGTACAGGAAACGTCGCCGTCGACATGTTAAAAGATACGAACAAACCGGCAGCGGCGCCCCTGCCAGCCTCGCCACTAGGAGATCTTGATCCGCGACTGCTCGCTTGTGTCGGCGGTGGTACTGCCAAGGTGCCGCCCGCAACTATCGCAGCCTACCAAGGCAGCCTCATTGAAAATATGAATCGGCTAGAGGTGCCCGATGCCTCGACCCTGGAACGTTCTGGGTCTCCAGCGGGAGTGGGAGCATACTGGCAGAATGCTGACCTGCGCATTGTGTTGAGGATTGGCGCGTTTGAACCTATCAACTGGGCGGCGGTATGTCCTGCGGGAGCAAATGCACCGAATATTGCAGGGGCTCCCGCGCTTTTCCCCATTGAGGTGCAAACTGACACTGGGAGTCGCAATGTTGCGCTAACAAATTCACTCTGGCGATTCATGTGCGAACGCCGTGGCGCGATCTTCTATAATGATATACCGACCACCCGGCCTGTGGCGGGGACGATTAGCAATGCTGTTACGGCCCCGGCTGGCGGGAATCCAGGCTGGCCGACGTTCGTACCTAATGAGCCTAGCAATCCCGCGAACTACAACCCGCAGTTTGGTCTAACCAATCAAATTCGAGCGACTCCGGGAGCAGACAATAATACGCAGCCTCTTATAGTGGCGAATGGTGGAGTGCTAGCAAATGCTGGTCTAGCGAATCCAGCCGCCAATCCATTTAGCAACTTTGCCGCAGGGAATGCTCTTGATGAGAGAAATAACCTGCGCAGTATGGTGCAGTGGGAACGGTCTCAACGTGTCTACCGCCGGGCTGGCGAAGACACGAATGGTAATGGAGTTGTTGATACCAGTGGGAGCGTGGGAGTAAATGCGGCTGCCATTACGGATAATGACCGCAATGATGATATTTGTCCGATGCCACCGTTTGGTGGAGGGACAGTCGCCGGGACGATGCCACCGTGGCGGCCAGATTTCTGTAACCAGACGCGGTTACACCAGGCCGCAGGGGCTGGACCAACCCCACCGGTTGGGACGACTGGAGGCGGCGTGGCCGCTCCCTGGCCAGCCGCGGGAGCCAACATCGCTAACAATCCCGGCGTGCTAAATACTCCAGCTTGGTACCGCGACATGGACTATCGCCGTGGCGGATTCTACAACAGGCGCGAGGGGCGTTGGATGTATATGCTGAACGTGAACCTTCGTGCCTTAATTGACTGGAACGAAGTCAACGGCGCGCCATTTTTTGCGCCGAATGACGCAACTGATGGCGGTCTGGTGATTTTCTTATCTGTACAAGAGGCCGGCGCGCAAAATTCACCGCCGACCAACGCCTTTCGCTACGGGGTCCGAGTGTTTGATTCCGCGGATCTAAACACTCAGGGCGGGACTTTTCCCATTCCTGTTGCCGCTAATGCCGATCCGACAGGCATCACTGTGGTCAGTGACCAGGCAGTCTATGTGCAAGGGAACTATAACTTTGTCGGAACGGCAGCGAACTCACCCTGGTATCCTGCCGCGATTATGGGAGACACGGTTAACGTCTTGTCGCAAAGCTGGGAAGTCCCATCTGGTCCGGTGACTAACATAGGGACGGTATTGCCCAATGATCGCAAGACCCTAGCCGATCTGAGTCCCGGTGGGGAGGGTAATCGTGACCTTCAGAACACGGACAATTTTCTGAATACTCTGACTCCACTGAATGTACCTGTGACTATTAATCCTCCGAATGCCACAACCGCAAACCAATTTATGTTCACCCCGATATATACCTGCCCTGCTGCCGCACCAGCTCCATGCGGAGCGTTCAATACCGCGACCGCCCTTGGTATCAACGCCGCTTTTCTGGCGCGCGTGGATAATACGGCTACCGGTAATTACAACGGCGGGCTAGAGAACTATCCACGCTTCCACGAAGATTGGGGCACTTTCACCCTCAACTATCGTGGCTCGTTTGTGAGCCTGGGCACGCCGCGATACTCGACTGGGACATGGGGCAATCAGAGTTACTCGCCACCATCCCGACAGTGGGATTATCAATCGCAGTTTAATAATCCTCAATGGCTGCCGCCGATGACCCCCCAAGTACACATGGTCCAGCAGCAAGTGTACACGCGGTTCTACAAATAGGGAGAATAGAAAGCAAACTCGGGGTTGTAACCTCCAGCGAGTGGTGGCGTAGGGAGCGGTTTCGGCCTCGACAAAATTTTCCTCGCTGAATGCCCACGGGGTGAAGAGAACGGACCTGGTCCTTCTCTTCACCCCGTTTCTACAGGGGTTTTCACATAAGCGAGTGCTGGGAGCGCAGGCGCCTCGCCTGCTTTTTTCGGCGGTTTCGGCAGGCGAGACGCCTGCGCTCTCCTCAACTGAAAACTGCTTTATTCTGCCGACCGCTGCGTGCGCTTTCGGTCTCTCACCTCTCCTCCCTTAGCTCACGTTTCTCTCCCTCCAGGCTACGTCCCCCTACACGTTCGCGCCATTCGTCCTCAAAGAATTGAGACGCTTGCGGTGTCCCGCTTGCGGCACGCCGGTCTCGCTTGGCCTGGCAAGAGCTTGATGTGGCCAGGTCATTCCTGGAGGCATACGGAGAAAAACGAACTTTGAGAGCCGCATTTAAGGTTTTCTCTTGAAGTGTCGATACGAATCAATAGCTGGCTGGCTGCAAACGTATCGTGTATGAAAGATGCTGCCCTTCCTTCTTGCTAGAGGTCTTTCCGTTTACCCACGAGCAGAACTTATGATATCCACGAGCAGAATTATGACGCAATCAATATCCACCTTCCTTCGCTCTATACGTGAGGCGTTCTTGTCCATCGTGCAAAACCATGCTCGCCAGTGGCTGGCGGGGCTTTCAACAGTTCTCGCTCTGGTGATGCCCAGCCTCGCGTTCGCTGGCAGTATTCCGCAAACGCTCCCCGTCTATCACTTAGGGCCGGGCACCACGCGCGCGACCGGAGACTACGTCAGTAATCCGGTGGGTGCGGCTGGAGGTTTGGGGAGTCCCTCTATATTTCACGTGGGCGGGAATTGCACTTTTTCAAAGCGCTGAAACCGTAAAATCAGCAAGGAATCCAGGGCGGCGCGATGGGTGGTGTGGGCTTGAGATAAGCAGCGGATAATCGCCGTTTTGAACGTGGCGAAGTCCGCGTAATAGGTGGAGTACAGACATTGCTTTTTGACGAACTTCCACAGCCGCTCAATCACGTTGAGGTTGGGGGAATAGGGCGGCAGAAAACACAGGTCAATGTCTAAGCTGGCGGCCAGGGCGATCACTTGGGCACAGCGCTGGTAGCGCGCATTGTCCAAGATCACCGTCAGGGGCACGCCGAGATTGAGGGCCGCGAGCTGGCGCAAGAGCGCACGGACCTCGGTGGCGGTGATGTAGGTATCATTGGTGATAGTGACGAGTTCATGAGTGATGGCGTTGAGGGCGCCGAGCACATTGAAGCGTTGGCGTCCGGCGGGGGCGCGTAAGAAGACCCGGGTGAGGGACCACAGGAAGCCGAGGAAGGGAGCTACCACAAAGTGCGCCGCATCGACAAAGAAGACGGCGCGCTGGCCCGCCTGGGCCTGGGCGAGGCGGGGTTCTAACTCGTGAGTCAGGTAGGCCGCTTGGCGGTCGAGGTCGGCTTTCGCGGGGAGCATGCCGACGCGGCGACAGCGGAGCTGGAGTTTTTTTAAGGAACTCCCGCACCTGGGTCTCACTGCGTTTGATCCCCCTCACCTGTGCGATCGCATGTTGAGCTTCCTTGATGGTCGCCAGCGGATGGGCCTGGAAGTAGGCTTCCAAGGAAGAGTAATGCGCCTGGATCTCACTCACAGGCCCCTGGAGGGCCACCGCTTTGAGGCCCGCCACTCCACCGTCCCGATAGAGTTGGAAGTAGTCGCGCAGGGTATTGTCGGCGATGCCGACCAATTGCGCGATCTGCCCATGGGGTAAACCATGACTTTTCAACCACAGCGCTTCCATGCGCCGCTGGACCAAGGGCACCGGATGGTGATAGCGTTCGTAGTTCAGGGCCTTTTGTATGAAAGCGGAAAACTCCAGTTGCATTGTCATCGCCCCAGCTTACCAAACGCCCTTCACCCTATTACCAAAACCGCAACTCCTCCCCGATGGCAGTATATTAGTAATAATGGTGTCAACAACAGCGAGCCTACGGTGGAGGGCGCGGTAGTGAGCATTTACCGTGTTGTCAATGGGACACGGCGGTTAGTGGCGACGATCACGACTGGTGTGACCGGTACGTACACGTCTCCCGCATTGCCACCAGGGAATTATGAAGTCGCAGTGGACAAGCAAGGAACGGCGGTGGCGGGGTATGATCAAACCACGCAGACCGGGACAGGCGGTGTAGCGACGATCACTCTCCGCGGTAATGTGAGTGGGGCTAACTTCGGCTTCTTCAACGATGCGGCCTTAACCACGACGCCGATCACGTTAGCGTCCTTCCAGGCGTTGCCGGGCGCGACGGCAGGCACGCTCGAAGTCAAGTGGATGACCGCGACGGAAGCCGGCAACGTCGGCTTCTTTGTCCATGGGCGGACGTATGGCAGTGAGTGGCAAAAGCTCACGCCGAAATTGATTCCGTCGAAGACGGTCGACTCGTTGGAGCCACAAACGTACACGGTGACGTTGAGTAATGTGGCGTGGGGGCAAGAGGTGGCACTAGAGGATGTGAGTGTCCGTGGGAGGAAGACGCGGCATGGGCCGTTTGCGATCGGCACTGTCGTAGGAGTACCGCCGACGGTGGAACGGATCAAGTGGCTGGCGATTTGGCAGGCCAAAGACCTGGAGCTCAAACGGTCAAAGCGACGAGTGTTGCGAGGCAAACCGGCCACAGGGCTCATGCGGGCGGCGCGGCTATCGGTGCGAACACCTGGGATTCAACGGGTTACGCACGAGCAGTTGCTGGCTGCCGGAATCGATCTGAGTAAGGTGCCAGTGGCGCAGATTGCGGTGACCGACAATGGGCAGCTAATGCCGCGTGCCATTGGTGGTCGGCCGATCTTTGGGCCGGGGAGCTACATTGAGTTCATCGGCCAGGTAACCCCGACACTCTACAGCAATGAGAACGTCTATCTGCTCACGGTTGATCCCACGAAATCCCGCAAGGTGAAAGACATCGCAGCGGGCGCGGGACCGGCCGCTGTGGCGGAGCATGAAGCCATCTACACGGCATATCCCAATCGAGAGTACAGCTTTAACGCGCCGACGGGCGACCCGTGGTACGACGCCTATGTACTGGCGTACGGAGGACCGGCGAGTCTCCGGCGCGACTTCACGCTGAGCGCGGTCGTGGCCGGTGCGGCGCGGATGAAAGTGGCATTGTGGGGTTATATTGATTGGCCGACGGCAGGAGCGGATCACCACGTCATGGTGAAACTCAACCCACTCTTGCGCTTCTCCAGGGCGGGAATATGAGCGGCATCACGGGGGTTTCCCATCTCGACGGCCGCCCCGTTGATCCGACGCTGTTGCATCGCATGACCGCCGCCATCGCCCATCGTGGACCAGACGGGATTCATCACTGGATCAATGGTACCGTCGGGCTTGGTCACTGTATGTTACAGACAACCCCAGAGTCCCTCCAGGAACGACAACCGCTGGCCAATGAGACCGGCGACCTTGTCCTCACTTTCGATG
>JABFSC010000626.1 GCA_013140885.1 Deltaproteobacteria bacterium
AATTGCAATTCGAGTTGCTGAACAAAGACGGGGTCGTCGTCCACCGCGACTACGGCTACAACCGTCAAGCGGAAGCATTGCGGGAAGAAGACTACGAGAAGGGGAAGAAGTCCCTTGAGGAGATGAAGATTGATCCAGTCGCGGCGGGCGCGCAGGACGGCTTACGCTTCTTTTTTTTCCAGGACGAGACCCCGGAGTTTGCCTCGTACCGCATCCGGGTCCTGGAAAGCCGGTGAACAGCGCGGCGAACGAAAGCCTCACATCGAGTGCCCCGATACCCGTCAATCTTGAAGAGAGGTCCGCGGCGCATCCCCGTCCATTGATACACCGCGCTCTGGCAAGACATCGCTTCCCTCCGGCTCGCTGCGGAACCCTCTAGCCCTCCCGCGAGGTCCATCATACAGTCACACGAGTCATTGCCCGCGCTAAAGGAGAGACCGATGAAAATTTACGACAGCAATACCGCGCCGAACCCGCGCCGAGTACGCATGTTCTTGGCCGAGAAGGGTATTCAGATTCCTTACGAACAAGTCGATCTTGGCAAGGCCGTCAACCGCGAGGCCGCGTTCCGCCAGAAGAATCCGCTAATGACCGTGCCTGTCCTCGAACTCGACGACGGTACCTATATCGCCGAGACCGTAGCCATTTGTCGTTACTTTGAGGAGCTACATCCCAACCCGCCGCTCATGGGCATTGATGCCAAGGACCGTGCCCTGGTCGAAATGTGGCAGCGCCGCATGGAGTTGGAGTTGCTCCTCCCCATCGCCGATGCCTTCCGTCACCGCCATGACTTTTTCAAGGGTAAAATTCGTCAGGTGCCGGAGTACGCCGCCGCGCAGAAACTGAACGCCGAGGAACGCTTGGTCTGGCTCAATGACGTGATGGCCAACCGCCCCTTTATCGCCGGTGACCGCTACACCATCGCGGACATCACCGCCGTGGTCGCGATTGATTTTGGCCGGGTGTCGAAGATTGGCGTTCAGCCGGACCAGACGCATCTCAAACGCTGGCATGACACAGTATCCGCGCGTCCAAGCGCGAAGGCGTAAACTCCCATGAGCACTTCACACTTGTTATACGACATCACTGACCGTGTGGCCGTCATCACGCTGAATCGTCCCGAAGCCATGAATGCCTTTTCCGACACCATGCGTGAGGACCTGTTACGCATGGCGCAAGAAGCCGCGGCAAACACTGAAGTGCGTTGCGTGATGATTACCGGCTCAGGGCGCGCTTTCTGCGCTGGGGGTGACATCGCCAGCATGGCCGAGCTGCAAGCCAATGGTGATACCTCCGTGGTGAACCGACGCATGACCCTAGGGTCCCAGGTTGTTCATTGCCTGCGGGCGATGCCGAAACCGGTGATCGCCGCGATCAATGGCGCCGCCGCGGGCGCGGGTATCAACCTCGCGTTGGCGTGTGACATGCGCCTCGCCGCCACCTCCGCGCGCTTCTCCGAGAGTTTCGTGAAGATCGGGCTCGTGCCGGATTGGGGTGGGACGTATCTGCTCACGCAAATCGTCGGCACCGGTAAAGCGCTGGAACTGATGATGAGTGGGGATCGGATTGACGCGGAAGAGGCGCTTCGGCTTGGCCTGGTGAACCGCGTTTTTCCCGATGACACTTTTCGTGAGGAAGCGTTTCGTGTCGCCCAACAGTTCGCCGCTGGCCCGTCCGCGACGCTCGCCCATATCAAACGCGCGGTGTACATCGGCGCGACGGGAACCCTGCCGGAGGCGCTCGCCTATGAAGCAGAGGCGCAACAACAGGTGTTTCTCTCGGACGATGCCCGCGAAGGAATGCGCGCCTTTCTGGAAAAGCGCGCGCCCCGGTTTGCGTAGGGCGGCGACGATCAAAGGAAAAGTCTCTTGATCCCCCTCACCCTAACCCTCTCCCAGCCGGGAGAGGGCACCTGAAGGCCAGCTCTTCAGCCAAGTGCAAACTGCTGTAAAGCCCAAATCCTAAATCCTAAATCCTGTCCCTACTTCCGTCGTACTCGCAACACGACAATCTTGGTTGAGTGGTTGAACGGTGCGGGTTCGACGGGCGGAGGGCTGACAATGGTCTCTGGATACCCCGTGCATTCCGCTGGGACGGGAATGAATGTTTCGATGGACAGATAACCATCGGCGCACAACGTTTCGAGCATCTCCAAGTACACGGCCCCAGAGACGAACAGCGCGTTGTTGATCGCGACTAAGTAGCCACCGTCGTTGATGAGCGGGCGGACTTTGTTGATGACACGTTCACTGTGATTGACGAGATCGACCGTGCCTCCGCTCGTCGTCGAGAAAAATGGGGGATCAAGTAGGACGCAATCAAATCGGGCGTCGGTCCGCTTGAGCACGTTGGTCTGCGTCCAGAAGTCACCTACTTGAAAATCCGCTTTGTGGATCGAGAAGCCATTGAGCGAGTACGAAGCCTTGGCCACATTCAGATACGCCTTGTTGTGATCGAGTTGCACGACCCGCCGCGCGCCACCGGCGACCGCCGCCACGCCCAGGCTCCCCGTATACGCGAAGGTATTGAGCACGGTTTTGTCCGTGAGCGTTTGCATGGCCCACGCCCGCAGGTTGCGGGTATCGAGATAGAAGGTGCTCTCGCCATGCAGTTGCAATTCGAGCGCATAGCGGACGCCGTGTTCCCGAATGTGCCGGTCCACACGCTCACCACATACCAGTACGCCTTGCCGTTCCATCGGGTCAGGCGAACGGTGCCGTTTAAGAAGCACGGCCTGGACCCACGGCAGTTGCGCACGGAGATGCGCGTGCACGGCAAGTGCCGCCGCGTGGCTTTGCTCGGTGTCCTCACCCTCCGCGTAATCATGGAGCACCAGCGTGCGGCCATAGAGATCAATTGCAAGAGTCGGGCAGCCTTCGGAGAAGCCGTTGAACAGGCGCAGCGCGGTGTCATGTTTCGGTTCCAAGAGATCAGCCCGCGCGGCGAGGGCAGCGGAGACGGCGGCAATCAAGTGTTCGGAAGTCATAAGAGGGTATGGCACTATCACGCTTGCTCGATTTACTCCAGTTGGAGTAAGAAGAGTTCATCGTTGAACGACCGACAAGGGAATCGGAGCACGCCCATGATGTACCTCTTTCATGAGTTCACACTTGACGAGCAGCGCTACCAACTCCGCCGCGCCGGAGAGATCGTCGAGGTCGAGCCCAAAGTCTTTGATCTCCTCGCTCACCTCATCCGGCACCGTGAGCGCTCGGTGTCCAGGGATGAGTTGATCGAACACTTGTGGCAGGGCACTGTCGTGAGCGAAGCCGCGCTCACGCAATGTGTCGCCAAGGCGCGCAAGGCCGTCGGGGACGGTGGCGGGACCCAACAATTCATCAAGACCCAACACGGGCGGGGTTATCGGTTCGTCGGCACGGTCGTGGAACATGCCGAGGCTCCGTTGCCCGCGGCTGAACAGATCGTCATCACCCACGATCCTCCCACGCTCCTCGACCAACCTGGTCTTCAGGAAACCCAAGAAACCAAAGCACCGCCATCCGCACCAAGTTTCTCACTCCCGCGCGTGGATGTCGCACCGTGGCTGCGTTCCCTTCCTACTTTTCCATACCCCCGCGCCACGCTTGTCCTCCTCGTCCTCTGCTGTGGCGTGCTTGCCATATTCAGTGCCGCTCCTTCCATTCCCATCTCCTCATCGGACACGCAAGAGCGACAAAGCCACCACGGAGCGTCGGACACGACGTTCGTCGAACGCGACCGCCGCGGTGAATGGCTGCTCGCGGCCAACAAGCCAGAGGCCGCGGCCTATTATTTGCGCGGGTGGGATTACTATTCGCGCTTTACCCCGGAGGCGAATGCCCAAGCGCGTCAGATGTTTGCCCGCGCGGTGGCGATAGACCCGCAATATGCGACCGCTTACGTGAGTTTGGGGTGGACGTATCTTTTGGAGTGGAGTTCCTTGTGGACGCAGGAGACACACAGCCTTGATCAGGCGTTGGCCATGTCGCAAAGAGCCCTGACCCTGAATCAGGCGCTTCCGTACGCGCACGCCCTCTTCAGCAGTGTCTCCCTCCATAGAAAAGAATACACCTTGGCGCTGGTGGCGGCGGAGCACGCCATCGCCCTCGACCCCGCCTGCGCGGACTGCTTTGCGATTCTCGCCGACATCCTCACCGCGACCGGACAGGCACGGAAAGCCATTGAGATGATTGAGCATGCGCGGCATCTTGATCCGTCGTCGGCGGCCTCCTACGCCGCGATCTTGGGGCGCGCGTACTACTTGATCGGTCAGCCAGGACTGGCCGCCGAGACGTTACGCCGAGCGGTGATCCGCAATCCCAACGCCCTCATCCCACGGCTCAATTTGGCTTTGGCCTACAGCGAAATTGGGCGGATGGAGCGCGCACAGGCGGAAATCACCGCCGTGTTGCAACTGCACCCCTCACTGACGCTCCAGGCACTGCGCGAACGTCTGCCTCATCAAAACTTGGGGCAGGCGGAATATCTGTTGGCTTCGCTCCACAAGGTGGGACTCCGATAGGGCCAGACCGGCCCCAGCCTCCTCCGAGACATTTCGTTAGATTGCTTTCCCAAAACATCACGCTTTCGTGTGGTTTTCTTCAGGCTTTCTCGCGGCCTGATCGTTAGAGTTTCCGTCTAAAAGGGCAGCCCAGTGCTGCTACTGAAAAGGAGGGTCTCTCTATGTTGCCACGCGTCTGGATGGAAGCGTACATCAATTTTCTTCTCACCTACCGTCGGCTCATTCTGCTCACGCTCACCATCATCACCATCTTTCTCGGGTCCAAAGCCCTGGACATCCGGGTCAATACCAACTTCTTTGACCTCTATCCCCCCAATCACCCTTATATTCAGCTCTACCAGCAGTATCGCCAGATGTTTGGCACGGCCAATGTCTTGGTCATCGGCATCGAAACCAAGGACGGCGATATTTTCAATGTCGAAACGATCAACAAGATCAATTGGGCGACGTTACAGGTCCTGGAGACCGCTGGCGTCAATCCGTATCAATTGTTGTCGCTCACCTCGCCCAAGATGCGGAACATTCGCATCACCGGAGCGATCATCACCGCTTATCCCATGATGTACCCTGGGCCGCCGAAAACGCCCCAGGATGTGACCGCCATCAAGAAAGCCGTCTACACCAACGAAGGCGTCCACGGTTTTTACGTGTCTCCTGATAATACCACCGCCCTCATCACCGCCGGCTTTTGGGAAGAAGGCGTGGACTTCCGCAACCTCCACGACCGGATGCTGCGTATCCGCACCGAGATCGAGAAAGACGGGAAGCATACCGTCTACATCGCCGGCCTTCCCATGCTGTACTCCTGGATCTTCAGCTACAAGAATTACATTCTCGCTGTCATTGGCGTCACCACCGTCGTCATTCTGCTGATGCTCTGGTTCTACTTCCGCACCTTGACCGGCGTGTGGGTCCCGCTCTTTTCCGGGTTGCTGAGTTCGTTGCTCGCGCTGGGCCTCGCTGGCTATTGCGGCTTCAACCTTGACCCCCTGGTGTTGGTGGTGCTCGTGCTCATTACCGCCCGCGCCCTCTCTCACTCCGTGCAGTCGATGGAACGCTACCATGAGGAATATCATCGGCTGGAGCGGGAACAGGGGGACCGCGCCAATAAGATGGACGCGATCATGGCCTCGTACCTCAGCTTGTTTAGTCCCGCCATCGTCTCGATCCTGGCCGATGGGTTCGCCATCCTGACCCTAGCGTTGGCGCACATTCCGCTCATCCAAAAGTTGGCCTACATCTCCAGCTTTTGGGTCTTCACCATCTTTATTAGCGTGGTCACGCTCCATCCGATTATTCTCTATTACATTCCCCCTCCGGCCCATGATCCCAAGGCCGGGAAACGCTTTTCGGACAAGCTCTACAACTCGGTCAATCGCATGATGGTGCGCATTAGCCAAGGGAACGCACGGTACGTGGTGCTCGGGAGTTTTAGCGTGGCGCTCGTCATTGGCATGGTGTACGCCCGACATCTCAAGATTGGCGATGTCTCGATTGGGAAAGCGCTGCTGTCCGCCGACCATCCGTATAACGTCGCCTACGACACCATCAATCAAAAATTCGTCGGGGCGTCTCAGCTTGTGATCCTCGCCGAAGGCAAGAAAGACGGCGTCATCAAGGACCCGGTGGTGCTGCAAACCTTGGAGAAGTTCCAACGGCACATGCAACAGCAGGACCTCGTGGGTGGCAGCATCAGCATCACCACCTGGGCGCGGCGGCTCTACCAAACGTTCCAGGAGGGCATTCCCAAGTGGGCGATTATCCCGGAGAACCCGCGCGATGTGGGCAATATCTTCTATCAGTTTCTCAATACCGTGGGCGCGGACGATCTTGATCGGTTCGTCGATAAAAACGCCCAGAACGCCACGATCACGATTTTCTACAAGGACTACAATCACGCGACGGTTACTGGCTCGATCGCGCTCGCCCGGCAATTCATCGACGAGAACCCAATGGAAACCGTGACCTTTCGCCTGGCCGGCGGGCTGTTGGGGATTCTCGCGGCGGTCAATGAAGAGGTGGAGTGGTCCTACAAGTGGAACTTGATCCTGGTGATGGTGACCGTCTTTGTGTTGAGCGTGTTGACGTATGCGTCCGTCGTCGGCGCGCTCATCGTGATGATTCCCTCGATCGTGGCGCAGCCGCTTTCCGAGGCCATCATGTACGGCATGGGCATTGACGCGAACATCAACTCGCTGCCGGTCGCGGCGGTGGGCATCGGGATCGGCATTGACTATGGCTACTACGTGCTCTCGCGCATCGTCGAGGAGTATGAGCGCTGTGGCGATCATGATCGCGCCATTGAGGAGGCCCTGATGACCACGGGCCGGGCGATCTTGTTCACGGGGACGACACTGACGGTGAGCGTGATCTTCTGGATTTTCTTTCCGATGAAATTTCAGTCGGAGATGGCGATTCTGTTGACGCTGTTGCTGTTCTTTCACGTCGTGGGCGCGCTCGCGTTCATCCCCGGCATCGTCTCGTTACTCAAACCGCGCTTTCCGTTGCCGCCGCGGATCATGTCTTGGGTACTGCTCGCCACGGCGGTTCCAGCGGCGGGGCTCTATTACTTTGACTACGTGAACTTGCTCAGTCTTGGTCTGTTAGCCCTCAGCGTGGGTATTGGGGAACATGCGTGGGCGACGCGGCACGACATCGGCATGGAGCTGCGGGCATGAATGCACGGCACTGAGGACAGCCGTGGTCGTTACTCTGGCTTTGCGCCCTGCTCCTCAATGCTGAAGCGAGGGTCGGTGAGCAACTCGCTTCGACACTGCGGGCAGCGGCTGGGGCGGGTAATGCGGTGCCGGTCGCGGAACACAAAATCGCAGTCTTTGCACTCCGATGGGTGGAGCACAAAGCGACGCGACCGCTCTCGCGCCACCGTTTTCATGATGTGGCCGATGTGGTCCTCGACCTGGCGCTCGGACATTTTGACCACGGCGGCGATTTGCTGCGCGGCCATCGGGGCCAGAGTCAGCAGGTCGGCGATGCGTTGGCGGGGAGTCCGATCCATGGGGGCAGTTGGGAGTTGAAGGCAGTTCGGAGTTAAGGGCAGTTCGGAGTCGAAGATCCGCAACACGGGAGGCTGGGATTCCCGTTCTCCCAGCCCCTAACCCCTAATACCTAGCCCCTATCTCATATCCCCCATCAGATCGAAGTGCACTTTGCGGGACTGGAAGAGCCACTGGTCGCCTTGTTTCACGAGTTGGTCTTCGTAGCGTCCCGCCAGGCCGTTGACCAACGCGCCTTCGCCTTTGGAGCGCACGAGAATGATGTAGCTCTTCGCTGTCGCCTTCTCGCCATCAACCTTGATGATCTCGTTCATCACGCAGTGTTTCATCATCGGACTGCCACCGGTGAGCGGAACATTCTTGACGAATTGGCGCAGCGCCGCACGCCCTTTGTGGACGCCACGTTGTCCCGCATCAAACGTCCCGTCTTCCGCGAAGAGATTGACCCATTGGTCGAACTCTCCGCCATCAAAGTGAAAACAATAGCTCGCGATCGTTTCGTGGATCGCATCCTTTTCTTCCAATACGTTAGCCATATAAGAACCCTCCTTTGTTGTTACTCAGCTTTCTTCTTGGTTTGGATTTGCGTCAGCGATGGGCGCGTATCCCGACCGGGAGTGGCCGAGAGTTCGATCCGCCCAAGTCCTCGCACATTGGCGCAAGGGTCGTTGAAATTGGCAATGACGAACCGGATCGGACCGCCCGCCGCTTCGGGAACCGGCATGCCGTCTGGCTGTTGATAGATCAACAAGGCGCGATCTTCAATCTCCGCGCGTGCGATACTCGCCGAAAAGGTCCCATCGGACGAGTGGAGTGTAAGATACGTCGCGTCAGGCCGTGGGCGCGCGGCGGCTAGCAACGCGCTGAGCTTGACCGCGCGGCCTTCTCGTTTCGGCACCACTTG
>JABFSC010000629.1 GCA_013140885.1 Deltaproteobacteria bacterium
GGGCGCGCAGGCGCACTGCACCACCCAGAGCGCGACCGTGGTGCACTCAATGGCGGAGCAGCGACACGCTTCTCAAGTAGTGACGATCTCCGCGGCGGCAGGCGCGTTGGTCGAGTATCTCCCTGGACCGATGATTCTCTTCCCGCACGCCAATCTGCGCACGACCCTCGACATTGTTCTTGCCCCTCGCGCCACGCTGTTCGTTGCCGAGGCGTTTCTCGTTCATGATCCCACAGGACAGGGTCAGCGGTTTGGTTCACTCATAAGCGAGACTTCGATGCGACGCCCGGATGGACGACTGCTCTGTCGGGATCGATTGTGGATCACAGGCGATGAACAGACCCTCGCGGCTCCTGGTGTACTCTCGCACTTCCAGGCACAAGGCACTGTCTGGGTCCTCTCGTCTTCAGCGCTACCAGAATTACTGACAGGCGTAAGAGCCGCGTTGCGTAGCGTGAGCGGCCTCTACGCCGGAGCCTCGACCTTGCCGAATCAGGCAGGCGTCTGGGCGCGATTGCTGGCCAGTGACGCTCTGATGTTGAACCGGGGATTGCGGGCCGCGTGGTCAGAGGTTCGCCGCGTCCTGACGGGACAAGGGATAGAGGAACGGCGGAAAGCGGGATGGGTATGAATCGAGACGAGTCCATCCTTACAGCGGTTTGCACTTGTCTGAAGAGATGGCCTTCAGGTTCCCTCTTCCGGATGGGCAATGGCATTAAGTTAAGGGAATCCTTGTCGCGTTGGAAACCAACCCCGCGTCCCCACCCACCAGGGGTTTCACCCCTGGCTACCTTCCAAACGCCCCGCTGGGGCGTGTCGATCAGCCCCGGACGGGCTACGGATGGTAGCCGGTGGTGCAACCACCGGTTTACGAGGTGTGTGATGACCATATGGCTTAACTTAATGCCATTGCCCAGCCGGGAGAGGGAACCTAGAAACCGTCGCAGGTGGGATTGTAGGGGCGAATGATTATTCGCCCCCCTGTCACAAGGCGAATGATTATTCGCCTCTACAACTGGTAGAAAACCAACCCGGTCAGCAGCTTGGGATAGAAGTAGGTTGATTTCTGCGGCATCGTTTCCGCCCGGCCACACACCTGCACCACTTGATCGTATGTGGTCGGGTTGAGTAGGAACGTCGCTTGAGACTTCCGGTCAATCACTCGTTGTAACGCCTCGTCCGCGTCGATCGTGTACGTCAGTTTCTGCTTCTGCAGTTCGGGCGAAAGCCCCAGAAACTGTTGAAGCAAAACGTCGTGCAACACGGTCACATCCAGCGCCCGCAACTCGGTCGAGATATGTGTGTGGTTCCGCGTTACGCGCTCATCGAACGACAAAAGCCAATAATAGCCCGCGCCCGCGAACATGCTGCCAATCCGCCGCCCAGGACCAGGGGCGGCCAAGGCCGCGAGAAACGCATCGCGCTGGTCCAGCGCGAACTGCCCAACGCGAAAGTCGCGTTGCAACACGGTGCGCAAATTGTTCAGATTCGGCATCGTCACGTCATCAAGCAGCCGATGCGTGGGGAGAATCACCAGCCCATCGTCATACGCGTTGGTCAGATAGGCCATCACGAAGTTGTACGGTTCTTCGCCACTCGACTGCTCCTGCGCCGCGCGTTCCTGTCGATACCGGAGCGCGGTTTCATAGCGGTGATGGCCATCGGCGATTATCAGGGATTCCTGCTCCAACCCCTGGGTCACTGCGGCGATCACGGTTGGGTCGGTCACGTTCCACACCTGATGCGTCACGTCCTTATCATCAGTCAACGAAACCAGGGGAGGTTGCGCGAGCGCGGTTTGCGCCACCTGCGCCAGCGACCACTCTTTCTTGGCGTACAGGCAAAAGATCGGACTCAGATGCGTCTGGCAGGAGCGGAGCAACTCCAGGCGATCTTTCTTGGCGCCCTCGAAGGTGCGCTCGTGTGGGCGGATGAGACCCGACGAAAATTCTTCGAGCCGCAACGCCACGAGCACTCCGGTGCGCCGCCGCTTGCGACCATCCTTCAAGGTGAATTCTTGACTATAGAAATACAAAGCGGGTTCGTGCTCACGAATCAACACCTCGCGGGTGAGCCAATCCCGTAGCCGTTCAGCCGCCGCCGTATACCGTTCGTTGTCTTGATTGAAATCGAGATGCACCGCGTTATACGGGCTGCGCATGTGCAGCAGCGTTTGCTGCTCAGGCGAGATCACATCGTAGGGTGGAGAGACGACTCTGGAGAAGTCGCCAACAAGTGCGGGGTTATACCGTACCCCGTGAAACGGGCGAATCATTACCATGCGGTTGAAGTTACAGGTTACGGGTGAGGGGTTACAGGGGGGACGGAAGACGGGGGACAGGTTTCGGGTTTCGGGTTTCGGGTTACAGGTTTCGGATTACGGATTACTCGGACGTATCCGAGCGGCCGATGGCACGCTGCCCAATGTCCCGTCGATAGTGCATCCCTGGCCAGGAGATTTTCGCGACCGCGTGATAAGCGGTCGCGATGGCCGCGCTGACATCTTTCCCAGTCGCAGTGACGCCAAGAACGCGCCCGCCTTTCGTAACAATCTGGCCATCACTCTTCGCGGTTCCAGCATGAAAGACCATGCCCGATTGCCACTGGCGCAACGTGTCGAGTCCCGCGATTGGTTGTCCAGTTTCGTAGTGCCCAGGATAGCCGCCAGCGGTGAGCACCACACAAATCGCCGGGTCGGGATTCCAGGTCAGTGAGACACCGGCTAACCGCTCATCAATCGTCGCGTCGATCACCTCAACCAAATCACTCTGCAATCGCACCATCAGCGGCTGACATTCCGGGTCGCCAAAGCGCGCGTTGAATTCAATGACTTTGACGGACGCATCCCGAATCATCAGCCCCGCGTAGAGAATGCCCTTGTAGGTAATGCCACGTCGTTTGAGCCCCTGGATCGTTGGCAGCATGATCTCGTTGACGATGCGATCCACGAGAGCGAGCGTCACCACGGGCGCGGGCGAGTACGCACCCATGCCGCCGGTGTTGGGGCCCTGATCGTTGTCGAAGATGCGCTTGTGATCTTGCGCCGACGCCAGCGGCAACACCGTGGTGCCATCGGTGAACGCCAGGAACGACGCCTCTTCTCCTTCGAGAAACTCCTCGATCACCACCCGGTCACCGGCGGTGCCGAACGCATGGGCGCGCATGATGTCATCAATCGCCTGGTGGGCTTCTTGGAGCGTGTGGCATATCAGCACGCCTTTCCCGGCGGCCAAGCCATCCGCCTTGACGACAATCGGCGCACCGATTTGGTCAACGTAGTTGCGTGCGGCGGTGGGATCGGTAAACGTCGCGAACGCGGCGGTCGGCACCCCTTGTTCCTGCATCAATTGTTTGGCGAACGCTTTACTCACTTCGAGTTGGGCGGCCTGTTGGACTGGCCCGAAGATGCGCAGTCCGTGCGCGTTGAACTGATCCACGATCCCCAAGCTCAACGACACCTCCGGTCCGACGACCGTCAGATCAATTTTTTTCGTGATGGCGAACCGCAACAAGCCCTCAATGGCATCAGGTACGAGCGGCACGAGTTCGGCCAGCTCACCGATGCCAGCATTGCCCGGCGCACAGTAGATTTTCCGCACCCGCGGACTTTGCCGCAGTTTCCACACCAGCGCATGTTCGCGCCCGCCGCTGCCAATGACAAGAATTTTCATAATTTATGGGGGATACAGCGGTTCCCATACGAGTGAAGAGACTATCGTCGGTCCCCCTCACCCCAACCCTCTCCCATCCGGGAGAGGGAACCTGAACGCGGCCTCTTCAGCCAAGTGCAAACCACTGTAAGATGTGAAACGTAGAGCGTGAGGAAAAAATTCGCTTGAATCCTCTCGTTCTCCGTCGTCTTTATTTTTGCCTTTTGCCTTTTGCCTTTTGCCTTTTGCCTTTTGCCTTTTGCCTTTTGATTTTTCCCCGGTCTCAATGCCGAAAGTGCCGCACCCCAGTCACCACCATCGCCATCCCATGCTCATCCGCCGCGGCGATGACTTCCTTATCGCGCATGCTTCCGCCAGGTTGAATCGCCGCCGTCGCCCCGGCCCGCGCGACCACATCGAGTCCATCACGAAACGGAAAAAACGCATCCGACCCCACTACCGTCCCTTGCGTTGAAAGTCCGAGATCACCAGCACGAGAGACCGCGATTTTCGCCGAGTCCACCCGACTCATCTGTCCAGCACCCACACCCACCACCGAGTCGCCACGTGCCAAGACAATCGCGTTCGACTTCACGTGCTTGCAGACCCGCCAGGCAAAAGCCAACGCCCGATATTCTTCCGGCGTGGGCCGACGCTTGGTCACCACCTCGCACTCCTCCACGCGCACCCGACCGAAATCGCGCTCTTGCAGCAGCATGCCACCGATCACCGGCTTCACTTCCAAGCGTGCTGGTGTCGCGTTCGTCAATGTCGGAATTTCCATCAAGCGAATGTTGAGCAGTCGTTTCGACGACGCCAGCAGTTCCAATGCTTGCGCGGAAAATTTGGGAGCCAGCAGAATTTCGATGAACCCTTCCTTATAGAGTTCGAGAATTTCGTGCGCGGTTGCCTCGTCCACTTCCCGGTTCAGCCCCACGATGCCCCCAAAGATCGACACGGGATCACACGCGCGGCATTTGCGAAACGCCTCGGCCAGCGAGGTCGCCGAGGTGGCCGCGCCACAGGGATTGGTATGCTTAATCGCGACCGCGGCGATTTCGTCGAACTCCTTCAAAAGCTCCAACGTCGCGTTGGCGTCAACGATATTATTGAAGGACAACTCCTTCCCTTGAATCTGCCGCGCGTTGGCGATGCAGGATTCAGTGATCGTCGGTTGCCGATAGAACGCCGCTGTCTGATGCGGATTCTCGCCATAGCGTAAATCCTGCACCTTGGCGTATTGCAAATGCAGCGTCTCGCCAAACGGCACCCGCTGCTGGTGCTCATCGAGGCTGCCCAGATAATCGGAGATCGCGGCATCGTAGTGCGCCGTCAGTTGAAACGCCTTCTTCGCCAGCGTCAGCTTGTGCGTCGCGGTCAACCCGCCAGTGGACCGTACCGCTTCGAGCACGGACGCATAATCGTCAGGATCAACCACTACGCCAACATCGGCATGATTCTTCGCGGACGCGCGCAGCAACGACGGCCCGCCAATGTCGATATTCTCAACGGCATCGGCGAACGTGCAGTCCGGTCGGGCCACTGTCTGCTCAAAGGGGTAAAGATTGACGATGACCAGATCAATCGGCTTAAGCCCGTGCTCGGTCATCGTGCGCATGTGCGCGGCATCGTCACGGCGATGGAGAATGCCCGCGTGAATCTTGGGGTGCAGAGTTTTCACGCGGCCATTGAGCATTTCCGGGAAGCCTGTGAACTGCTCAACCGGGACGACCGCGATGCCCGCGTCGGTCAACGTTTTCGCCGTGCCGCCGGTCGAGAGAATCTCAATGCCCAGCGCGGCCAGCCCTCGCGCGAACTCCACGATTCCGCGTTTCTCACTCACGCTGATCAGCGCGCGACGGACAGTAGTCATAATGGGGGTACTCCTTGGGAAGTGTTGTAGGGAGAGGGCGACATAGCAAACCCCTCCAGGGTTGTAAAGGTAAAGCCAACGGATTATGGTGCCCCGCGAAATGACTATTGTCCTCAACGGCGACGAGCGCGAGTGTCGCGAAAACATGACCATTGCGGAGTTAGTGACCGAGCTGGGACTCGGTCAGCGGCGCATCGCGGTCGAGGCCAATCGCGAAATCATTCCCCGTGAGCAGTACGCGACCCATCGGCTGCGCGCGGGCGATCACCTTGAAATCGTCCACTTCGTTGGTGGCGGATAAGCAGAGAAGGACGCTCCCCATGAAAGATCCGTTCGTATTGGCTGGAAAAGAATATCGCTCGCGCCTGATTGTCGGCACGGGCAAATATAAGGACTTCGACGAGAACCGGCGCGCGGTGGAAGCCTCCGGGGCCGAGATCGTGACCGTCGCGGTCCGCCGCGTCAACATCACCGACCCCAACAAGGAAAACCTGCTCGACTATATCGACCCCAAGAAATACACGATCCTGCCCAACACCGCGGGCTGTTACACGGTGGACGACGCGGTGCGCACCTGCCGTCTCGCGCGTGAGGCGGGTGTGGGCAACATGGTCAAGCTCGAAGTGATCGGCGATCAGCGCACGCTGTTCCCCGATATTCCGGGGACGATTGAAGCCGCGAAACAACTGGTCAAGGAAGGCTTCATTGTGTTGCCCTACATCCTGGATGATCCCATTTCATGCAAGAAGCTGGAGGACATCGGCTGCGCGGCGGTGATGCCCTTGGCGGCGCCGATTGGCTCTGGGTTGGGCATTCGCAATCCGTACAACCTTCGCATTATCTTGGAGCACAGTCGGGTGCCAGTGATTGTCGATGCGGGAGTGGGGACGGCGTCCGATGCCGCCGTGGCCCTGGAGCTGGGCTGTGACGCGGTGTTGATGAACACCGCCATCGCCGAAGCCAAGGACCCGATTCTCATGGCCGAGGCGATGCGGCTGGGAGTGGAGGCGGGTCGCAAAGCCTATCTGGCGGGCCGCATGCCGAAGAAACTCTATGCGTCGGCGTCCAGTCCGATGGATGGACGCATCGAATAGCGTCGCGTCGCCGTGCTCGACTTTCGTCTCTATTGTGTCACCGACCGCAAGCACACCGCTGGTCGCCCACTGGTCGATGTGATCCACGCGGCTCTTGATGGCGGAGTGCGCGCGGTGCAACTCCGCGAGAAGGATCTCGAAGGCGGCGAGCTGTCCCACCTCGCCGCGCAACTCCGCACTCTCACTGAACGCTATCAGGCGCGGTTACTGATTAACGAACGTCTTGATGTCGCGCTCGCTGTCGATGCGGACGGCGTGCATCTTGGGCACACCTCTTTCCCCGTGGCGACGGCGCGTCGGCTGCTTGGCCCAGAGAAGCTGATTGGGGTTTCGACCCACAGTCTGGCGGAAATCACGGACGCCGCTGGGGCCGACTTTCTCGTCTTTGGGCCAGTGTATTTCACGCCTTCCAAGGCTGCGTATGGCGACCCGCAAGGGCTGGAGCGGTTACGCGAGGCGGTGGCGCACAGTGCAGTGCCGATTTTCGCCATTGGTGGCATCACGACTGAACGTATTTCCCAAGTCCGCGACGCTGGCGCGTATGGGGTCGCGATGATTTCGGCGCTCAGCGCGGCGGCTGACCCGGCGCATGCCGCGCGGGAGATCATGCTCCAACTGTCGGCCCACATCGTGCCGCGCAATTGACATTCTTGTGTTGCTCGTTTATCCCTCCAGTATTCGCCACCCTAGCTCAGTTGGTAGAGCAGCTGATTCGTAATCAGCAGGTCGTCGGTTCGAATCCGATGGGTGGCTTTCGCGTAAGCCTCTGAGAAATCAGAGGTTTTTTCGCTTCTGCTCAGAAGTTCGTGAGGTTCATTTTGTGAATGAGTGTCCAATAAGTGACCACGAGAAGGAAAAATCTGGCGCTTGCACCCCTTGCGAGAGAACGCCATGATGAGAACGTATGCGTGCGGAAACGGTAGGCAATGGCTGTTGATGAACAACTCCTGGCACGAGCGAGGCGTAACCCGGCAGGGCTGGCATTTGCAGAGGCGACCTCGCTCGCACAGCAGTTAGGGTGGCAAGAAGTACGGGTGCGTGGGAGTCATCATATCTTTCATCACGCGCTCTCGCCGAGCATCAAGGACCGCTATCCACAACCGCGCAACTTGCAGGAAGGGGAAGACGTAAGCAAACATAGGAACCTTGTTCACTACAGGGAGGGGAATCCCCCCCCACAGAAGGGAACTCATGCGAGAAGGATCAAAATACTGCGACAAGTGCAAGAAACTCACACCACCATCGCCGGGAAAAATCCGCGTGTGTTATGCCTGCGGCTCGTTGTATCCCCCGAAAATAGAGCCGAGGAGACCTCTCAAGACAAAACGCGAGATCAAGGGAAGACGCTCCGCAAGAGCACCCGGACGTTGAGACGACATCCTCTCCATCATGTTCGTGCGCTGTGAATTTAACCCTCTATCGCAGGAGAAGAAAACGGCGGGGAAGAATTGACACGCCAATTGCGCTATAACCCCTCGCTTGCGGAAACTCTTATACGAGAATAATGCAATGTCGGTTCTTAGGAGAGTATCTTGAAAGTTTATCAAGAACAGACAGTGGTCGTACTTGGTGCCATGAATCCGGCAATTCATCATCCGGCGTGGTATCAGATAATGGCTATCATCACTGAGCCAGAATACAAAAAAAGCTTAAGTGCTCACCTTACGCGGAGCCTGCGAGTGCCGGCGAGAGGGTTTGTAAGGTGGCGAAAGCGGAGCGGAGCGCATTGACGTAGAGTTTGGACTTCAGCGCAAAATGATTGAGCTTGGTTTTCATCTTCAA
>JABFSC010000735.1 GCA_013140885.1 Deltaproteobacteria bacterium
CGGGCTATCGCTCTCGATCCCAACTATGCGGACAGCTATGCCGTACAGGCGAATGTGCTGAACCTCGCGGGCCGGCCAGAGGAGGCTCTGCAGTCAGTGGAGCAGGCGATGCGGCTCAACCCCCGCTCTCCATTCTGGTACTTATTCCACGTGGGCTTGGCCTACCAGATGACCGGGCGGTATGCCGAGGCGATCGCCATGCAGAAGGAAGTCATCATCCAGAACCCCAATTTTTTCTATGCCCACCTTAACCTGGCTAGCAGCTACCTCTGGCAGTGGATCGCTCAACAGAGCCCAGCTGCCCAGACGTTGGAGCCGGCAGTGGCGGCAATACAACGGGCCCTGGCCCTCCATGACTCCCTCCACTGGAACCACATAACCCTAGGCAATATCTCTCTCTACCAACAGCAGTATGACCAGGCCCTGGCGGAGATGGAGCGGGCCGTGGCCCTTGTTCCTACCGAGGCTGACAGCCACGCAGCTATGGCTATGATGCTGAGCTATATGGGCCGGTCGGAGGACGCCCTGGAGGCCGCCGCCCAGGCGCTGCGCCTGAAGCCCAATATTGCGGACGCCCACTTAGCCAGCGTCGGCGCTGCCTATGCCACGGCGGGACGGCCCGAAGAGGCGATTGCTCCTTTGCAGCGTTATATCAGCCGCTATCCCAACATTCTGGGCGCCCATCTGACGCTGGCAGCGGCCTACAGCGAGTTAGGCCAAGCCACCGAGGCACGGGCGGAGATCGCAGAAGTCCTCCGCATCAATCCACAGTTCTCACTAGAAGTGTATAAGCCGCGCGTACCGATCAAAGATCCAGCGGTGTTGGAGCGGCATATTGCGGCGTTGCGCAAGGCGGGGTTGAAGTGAAGGAAAGGTCACTTGATCCCCCTCACCCTAGCCCTCTCCCAGCCGGGAGAGGGAACGCAGAACCCGAAACTCGAAACTTGCTAACTCAATACGATTGCCCTGCTGGGAGAGGAGGAGGGAGATTGGGATATCCCTCCTTTATTTCTTTTCACTCGCCGGAGGAGCTTTGGGGCTTGCTGGTGAGGCTGCCGCGCTTGGTGCCGCTGGAACTGGGGTAACTGATGGGGCTGCCGGTGGTGTTGCCGCTGGGGGCGTTGCTGGAACCTGAGTGGTGGTCACGGTAACGTCACTCGCTGGTGTTGTGGTGGCGGTGGCACCAGTTGCTGGCGCTGTGGCCGTTGGTTTTTCTGTACTGGTGGTCGTCGTCGCGGCTGGCGCACCACTTTCCGCTTGTGGGCTTGCTGCTGGTTGTTCTGGTGTGGTTGGAGTCGTCGTCTCCGCCGGAACGTCATCAAAGACGCTTTTGGCTCCCTGCTTCGTGTTGCCGATAGTCAAGGTGAGCGAAGTGAACATGAAAACGATGGCGGTTGCTGAGGTGAGCTTGGTCAGGAAGTTTCCCGCACCCGAACTGCCAAAGATGGTTTGGCTGGAACCGCCAAAGACCGCGTTGACATCAGAGCCTTTGCCCTTCTGCAGCAGCACGACAATAACCAAGAAAATACAGGCGATCACGTGAAGAGTTGTTAAAACGATTGTCCACATAGGATGGGCACCTTAGCGGAACTGAATGATCCGCGCAAAGGCCTCGGCTTGAAGACTGGCTCCGCCCACCAACGCGCCGTCAATGTCCGCTTCAGCCATGAGGCCGTCCACATTATCTGGTTTTACACTCCCGCCGTAGAGGATTCGCACCATCTCAGCGGTCGCGCGGTCTGATAGCTCGGCTAACGTGGCGCGGATGGCGGCGTGGACTTCTTGGGCTTGCGCTGGAGTGGCGGTTTTTCCCGTCCCAATCGCCCAGACTGGTTCGTAGGCAATGATGAGTGATGAGAAGTTCGTTTGGACCTGTCGCAAAGCGGTCCGTACCTGACGCGAGATGAGCGCCGTGGTTTCTCCACCTTCGCGCTGCGCCAGTGTTTCGCCGACACAGATGATGGGAATGAGGCCGTCTCGTCGCGCGGCACCGACCTTTTGCGCGACCTGTTCGTCCGTTTCCCCGCAGTATTGACGACGTTCGGAGTGTCCAAGAATCACGTGCGAGCAGCCCACATCCTTGAGCATGGGTCCAGAAATCTCACCAGTGAACGCGCCTTGTGGCTCCCAGTGCAGATTCTGCGCGGCCAGACATATAGAGGTTCCGGCCAACAGGCGCGAGGCCGTTTCGAGCAACGTGAACGGCGGAGCGATGATGACCTCACGATCGGTTGGGCGACCAATCCGCGTTTTCAGCGCGGACAAGAGGTGTTCCGCTTCGGCTCGCGTGCCGAACATCTTCCAGTTACCAGCGATCAGGGAACGACGGATGGCCATACGTTACAAGCTCTTTCCCAGATAGAGCGCGACATCGCGCATCCGGTTCGAGAAGCCCCACTCGTTGTCATACCACGAAAGAACTTTGACAAAGTTGTTATCCATGACCTTCGTCAAGACGGAATCGAAAATCGAGGAGTACGGGCTCCCGTTGAAGTCAACCGAGACTAACTCCTCGTCACAATAGCGGAGGACGCCTTTGAGCGGCCCTTCCGCCGCGGCCCGCATCGCTCCGTTAATAGCGGCTTCGCTGGCTGGTTTTTCGAGTTCGGCGACGAGATCGACCACCGAGACATTGGCGGTGGGCACACGCACGGCCATGCCATCGAGCTTGCCTTTCAGTTGCGGCAGCACTTCTCCCACGGCACGCGCGGCGCCCGTGCTAGTCGGGATCATGGAGAGGGCCGCGGCTCTGGCGCGACGAATATCGGAATGGGGCAGATCGAGAATTCGTTGATCGTTGGTGTAGGCGTGGATGGTGGTCATCAACCCACGCTTAATGCCAAAAGTGTCGTGCAGCACTTTCGCGACCGGTGCCAAACAGTTGGTCGTGCACGAGGCGTTCGAGATGACCTGATGTTTGGTGGCATCGTAAGAGGTATGGTTGACGCCATAACAGAGGGTGATGTCGGCTCCCTTCGACGGGGCGGACACCAGGACTTTTTTCGCGCCGGCGGTGAGATGCGCCGCGGCCTGGTCTCGGTCGGTGAATAATCCGCTGCACTCAAGCACGATATCAACGTTGAGAGCTTTCCACGGCAAATTGGCGGGAGCGCGCTCTTGCAAGATTTGGATGCGTTTCCCGTTGATGGTAAGAGCGTCTTTGTCTGCTTTGATCTCCGCGTCGAGGCGGCCATGGACGGAATCATATTGTAAGAGATGCGCCAACGTTTTGGCGTCGGTGATGTCGTTAATCGCCACGAAATCGAGCCCTGGTTCATTGACGCTGGTGCGCAAGACGTTGCGACCGATGCGACCAAAACCGTTGATGCCAACTCGTACCGCCATAGTACCCCCAGACGTGCAGTGTGGAATGGCGGCCATCCTTCCTGATTGCTCTTTGCGCGTCAAGGGAAGGGGGGACCGCTGCGCCGTCTTCGGGCGTGAGTGAATTGACTCGTTGCGGTTTCTGCATGTATTACTTTCGCAACGGAGTGGAAGGGCAGCATTGATGCCAACCGGTGCCGCGGTGTAGGGAAGGGATGGTCGTTGTATAAAAATGGATGGATTGTTTCTGCAAGTTGCTGCTCAAATCGCTGAGGAGGCGGCTCCACAGGCGGATAGTATTATCGACATGGTGACGCACTCAGGGCCCATGGTCCAAGGAGTGCTCTACTTACTTCTGTTGTTCTCGGTGGTGAGTTGGGGGATCGTGCTCTTCAAGTTCAAGCAAATCCTTCAAGCGAAGCGTGAATCCGAACAATTCGCGGCGATCTTCTGGGAGTCGAAAAACTTTTCCGCCATTCACACCTCGGCCCTCGAAATGAAAGAGAGCCCAGTCGCGCAAGTGTTTCGCGCGGGGTATCAAGAGTTGATGCGGATCACCCGGGTGCGCAAACAAGGCGCTTCCGCCGAAGGGGAACCGGCGGGGGCTGATGAGGGTGGCATTGAAAACATTGAGCGCGCGATGCGACGCGCGATCCGCCTGCAAACGACCCGATTGGAACGTGGCTTAGCGTTTCTCGCGACCACGGCGAGCACGACGCCATTCGTGGGATTGTTTGGCACTGTGTGGGGCATTATGGATGCGTTTCGTGGTCTTGGGGTCACGAAAAGTTCGAGTATCCAAGCGGTGGCGCCGGGAATTTCCGAAGCGTTGATCGCGACCGCCGTGGGGTTGTCGGCGGCGATTCCGGCGGTGATGGCGTACAACTATTTTAGTCGCCAAAATCGGGTGCTGACCGCGGACATGGAAAATTTTTCCGCTGAGTTTCTGAATATCGCCGAACGCCACTTTCTCTAGCCTGCGGTGTTTGGGTTGTGCGGAGTATGAGTGTGGCTTTCGATCAACAACAAGAAGAGAATATCTCGCAAATCAACATTACCCCGCTGGTTGACGTCATGCTGGTGCTGTTGGTGATTTTCATGGTCACCGCTCCCATTCTTCAGCAAGGGGTCGCGGTGGACCTCCCCCAAGTGACGACCGGCGCGCTGGAGAGCAAGGAGGAAAGCCTCGTCGTCAGCCTCTCCCGCGAGGCGAAGGTCCACCTCAATGAACGTGCGATCACCCTTAGTGACCTCCAAGAACGGTTGAGCGAAATCGCGCAAAAAACCCCGAACCGCCCAGTCTACCTCCGCGCGGACAAGGGAGTACCCTATGGTAAAGTGGTCGAGGTGATGGCCGTGGTTCGCAACGCGGGCATCCAAAAACTGGGGATGGTCACGGAGCCATTGCGAGACGAGTGATGAAACCCGAGGCGCAAGAGCCCGAACCGCGACCGCGCGGTGGACTCAGCCACATGGTGGCGGTGTCCGCGCTGGTGCATGTTGTCGTCATTGTCCTAATTCTCGTGGGCACGAGCCGCAAGGACTCGGAATCAAGCCCACGTCCATTGGCGCACACCGTGGAACTGGTGAGCCCCGCAGTGTTGGGGCCTATTGGCGGCGGCGGCGGTGGTGGAGCGACGTCGGGTTCTCCCGCGCGTCCACTAACAGAGCAGAAGACTCCACCACCGAAACCCGAACATAAGGAATCTCCACCACCGAGGCCCCCGCAGACGCGGAAGGCGGTGGAACCGCCCAAGCCAAAAGAGCCACCAGCCCTTAAAGCGCAAGACCCTCGGAAAGAAACCCCGAAAGTTGTCGCGGCCACACCACCAAGGCAAGAGCCGCCGACCGTCAAGCCGAAGCCGGTTGAACCCGTGAAGCCCAAGGAAGCGGTGAAATTACCAGAGAAGAGTAAAAAACCGGAACCCAAGCAACCCGAAAAGATTGAACGCAAACCAGAGCCCGAGAAAGTAGTGAAGAAGCCCGAAAAGCCCGAGAACAAACCAGAGCCTGAGAAGGTCGTTCAGAAGTCCGAGAAGAATCCGGCTGAGAAAGAGCAACGCCAGACGAAGAACGCGCCCGTCGAAAAAAATCAACCGGAGAAGAAGCCGACAACAACGGAGAAGTCGAAACGCGCTTCCTCGGCTAACGCGAAAGAACAAAAAACCGAGGAGCGAGAAGACGAGGAGGCGCGCGCGCGCGAACAGCAGCTCTTGGCGGCGGTGGAACGCATTCGCGCTAAGGAAGAGGCGACCGGACGAGAGCGAGAGATTGCCGCGGCCCTTGAACGTGTGCGAAAAGGGGTGACGGAAAAGACGGAAGGCAACGGCGATGGGGAGACTCGTCGTGAGACCCCAGGGGCGACGGGGAAGGAACCGACTGGAGGTCCCCGTGAGACCGTGGGAGGCGGAGGTGGTGGACATGGCGCGGAATTTATCGCGTATACCCAACATATCAAACAAAAAGTGAAACAGGCGTGGATTCTCGCGGAACGCAGACCCGGCCTCCGGGCGGTGGTGCGTTTCATGGTGGAGCCCAATGGTGAGGTGATGGACGCCGAGTTAGCCGACTCCTCCGGCGATCACGCCTTTGACCAATCGGCTCTCCGGGCGGTGAGAAAGGCGAGTCCCTTTCCCGCGCCGCCAGAGCTATATCGTGAAGAGTTCGCGACCCAAAAGGTTGAGATCACCTTCAGTGGAGAAGAACGGATTAGGTAATCTATGAGTAGGATCAAGATCGTAAGACGACGGTGGGTGTGGATTGGGATGGTGGTTGGGGCCCTCTTGAGTGGAGTGACTCTTCCGGTGGTGGAAGCGCAGATCAAACTCGAAATCACCGGCGAGGGCGGGGGACGCACAATCCCTATCGCCGTGGCTCCGTTGAGTCCTCTCGGTGGCGAAGGGGAACCGCGAGTCAGCACGGATTTTACTGGCGTGATGACTCGAGACCTTGACTTGTCCGGCTACTTTCAAGTGCTTGATTCCGCACAGGGGGACACTCCAGGGGAAGGTGTTACGCCTGAGAGCATCAACTTTCAGTACTGGGCGGATCGGGGCGCATTGGCGCTGGTGAAAGGCGGATTTTCGTTTGAAGGGAACTCCCTTGTGCTCGAAGTCCGCCTCTTCGATGTCGCCCAACGCAAGCAGCTTGGGGGCAAGCGATATCGTGGGGAACGGAAGGATGTGCGTCGGATGGCGCACCGCTTCGCGGACCAAATTCTCTTACTGTTGACAGGGGAGTTAGGACCGTTCGACTCGCGCATCGCCTTTGTCTCCACACGCGGTGGCCGTGGGCGAGCCAAGGAAGTCTACATCACGGATGTGTCCGGGACGCAAATTTCCGCCGTGACCCGAGATCGGAGCCTCAGCCTGAGCCCAGGGTGGAGTCCGTCCGCGAATAGGATTGGCTACTGCTCTTATCGCCAAGGGGGACCGTATCCCCACGTTTTTGATCTGCAGACCGGAGTCCCGACTCGGCTTATTAGCATGGTCGGCTACAGCGGTGGCCGCTGGTCTCCAGACGGTTCTCGGATCGCGGCCAGCCTTGAGCAAGAGGGGAACTCGGATCTCTTCTTACTGTCTTCCGAGGGGCGTCAAGTGCGACAGTTAACCGAACAGGCTGGCATTAACATATCGCCGACCTGGTCTCCTGACGGACAATCCCTCGCCTTCTGCTCAAACCGCGGCGGGGGACCGCAGATCTACGTGATGAACGTTGAGGGTGGTAAGGTGCGACGACTGACGTACCGTGGCGATTACAATACCTCGCCGTCGTGGTCGCCGAAGGGCGATACGATCGCCTATACGACGCGATCCGGAGGATTTCACATTATGACCATTCCGGTGCGTGGCGGGGATCCCAGGGAGATCGCTTCGGGGGAAGACCCGTCTTGGTCCCCGGACGGGCGATATCTCGTGTTTTCGGTGCGTGGTCGTTTACACCTCGCCCGGAAAGATGGACAGAGTGTCAAACAATTGACCAGTGGGGGGGGAGATGATACTAGTCCCGCGTGGTCTCCGCGCCTCGAATAGCATAGCGCGGGAAGAGGGAGAGCAAGAAGTGATGTGGAATACGAACCTGTGGCGTTGGCGGATTATTGGCATTTTCGTGATTGCCTTAACTGTGAGTGGTTGTCCGAAAAAAACTCCTCCACCCTCCGAGAGCGACCTTGGGACCCCTAGTGATCCTAGTTTAAGCGGCTCTGGGCCACGAGAAGGGGACCTTGCTTCGAGAGATCCGGAAACGCGAGTCGATGAGCGCATTCGCGGAGAGCGTGACGCGAGTGGTGGCGGCCCGTTACAAGACATCTATTTCGAGTATGACGCGTTTGATTTATCGCAAGAAGCGCGAGATACGTTGCAACGGAATGCCAGTTGGATCACAAGAAATCGAGAAGCGAAGGTCGAGGTTGAAGGCCATTGCGATGAGCGCGGCACGGTTGAATATAACCTCGCGCTTGGTGCCAAACGCGCCAAGGCGGTCCGCGACTATTTGGTCACCCTCGGTGTACCAACCGGACAAATTTCGACTATCAGTTATGGTGAAGAGTTGCCTACGTGTCGTGATGCCACCGAGAGTTGTTGGCAACAGAATCGCCGTGCCCACTTTCAGTTAGTGAGTCGTTAACCCCCACTCGTATTATCTATAAATGTATCTAGTGCTTATGAAACGCGCGACATCTCTACTTACCCTGACTTCCCTCCTCTGGATCAATGGATGCGCAACCCAGGCCGATATCCAAGCCGAACAACGCGTGCGTGAATCCATGCGAGCGCAACTGGCGGATTCTCGGGCGACCTCGGAAGCGCTCCGTGGCGAGCTTGCGAAAGCCCGTGGCGAAATTGAAGAACTCCGCCATCGTGTTGACCGGGTTGCCAAAACTCGCTCAGCGGTTTCTCCACAGGTACGCGCGCTCGAAGAACGGATTGCCACCCTGGAACGGCAATCGACCGTGCCACGAGAAGCACCGCAACCACCAGCCGTGATACCGATGGCCCCGCCTCGCACCCCAGAAGCTGTTCCTCCTTCCTTTCCCGCAGAGGCCCCACAGGCAGCGATTACTCC
>JABFSC010000684.1 GCA_013140885.1 Deltaproteobacteria bacterium
CATCACCCAATCGCGCCCAACACCGTCAGCGCCCATGCCCGCGACCAGTGCAATCGACCTGCGCGAAATTGTCGCCACAACACTCGGACGGCCTCGCGATCCACACTCGTCGCGCGTAATGCGAGCGACTCCAGCTCATCGGCATACCGCAGCATCCAGCTCTGCATCGGCACCGTGAACCCACGTTTCGGTTGCTGACTCGCCTTTCGTACCATCTCGTCGCCAAGGGCCCGCACGAGGACGGGCTTGTTCTCGCGTGGATCCATTTTATCGCTCGCCGCCATTCGTCGCACGGCTTCCACCACCGTATGATCGAGATAGGGCACCCGCACCTCAATGCTATGCGTCATGCCCAACACATCGGCATCACGTAACAGTTGATCGTGGAGATAGCGCCGCATTTCGATATCGTTGAACCGCTGCTGTTCATCCTGGCTCTCGCCATGAGGCACCACCTGCTCGACCATCGCCTCGCGCGCATTGGCTGACAGGCCAAGCAGTTGTTGAATTTGCGCGGGCGCGAAAAAGCCTCGAATCAGCAAATACAACTCCCGACCCGTCGGTCCACCATTGAGATACGCAAAGCGTTGCCAGCGCTCCTGTCCAACGAAACCACCATACGCCGACACGCCATTCGCCAACGCCTGACGGAAAAACGACGGCAGCATGGTCAACCATCGGCTCGGCTGCTTGGCAAGCCAGCGATAGTGACGATACCCCCAAAAGACCTCGTCCGCCCCCAGCCCCGATAACGCCACCGTCAACCCAGTCGCGCGGGCCGCCTGGGCCACGAAATAGGTATTCACCCCATCGTTCGTCGGCTGATCGAGCGCCGCGAATATGTTGGGTAACTCTCGTAAAAAATCGCTCTCCCGCACGAAGACTTCGCGATGATCCGTCTGAAAATGAGCGGCCATTGTCCGCGCGGCGCGCGACTCACCGCCATCTTCCTCACCATAACCGACTGTCAGTGTGCGAACCGGAGCCGATTGAGCACGACACGCTAACGCCACCAGGCCAGCGGAATCGACCCCACCACTCAGAAACACGCCCAGTGGCACCTGACTCAAGAGATGGCGCGCCGTGGAGGCTTCGAGTAAATGACCAAGCTCCACCAGAGAGAGCGGCGGTGCGCAATCACCCCTGGGGATGGAAGGATTCCAGTACGTGTGGCACCGCGGCTCACCATCGTGAACCATCAGATACTGACCGGCGGGAAGGCTCGCGACGTGTCGCAGCATCGTGCGCGGCGCGGGGATGGAGCCGAGCAAGAGAAACCCGGCGAGCGCGTCCCGATCTCGGTCTTCCGAGACCATCCCACTGGCTCGCAACGCTTTCACCTCGGAGGCGAAAATGAGCCCCTCACCGTTCCCAAGACGCGCGTAATACAAGGGTTTGATGCCCATACGGTCACGCGCCAGAATCAGTTGACCTCCGGTCGCCTCACCTTGCCCAGGTCGAGGGCGCGCGTCGTACAACGCGAACGCGAACATGCCCTGGAGGCGCGCGAGCACGCCGTCGATCCCCCACTCTTCATAGCCATGCACGATCACTTCGGTATCCGTCCCTGAGCGAAAGGTATGGCCGCGCTGTGTGAGTTCGGCTCGCAATGCGGCGAAGTTATAGATTTCTCCGTTGTAGGTGATCCAGACGGTCCCATCCTCATTGCTCATCGGTTGCTGTCCGGCTTCGGACCGATCAATGATCGCCAAGCGGCGATGACCAAACACAACTTGTGATGTCGGGGCCAAGAGCCCTTCACCATCGGGTCCACGATGGATTTGCGCACGCAACATCCGTTGCACGGCAGCGACATCCTCGGTCGTTGCGGCCACATGGGGACGAAAGAGTCCAGCAATTCCGCACATGATGGCTACGACACCCGCTTCTCCATCAACTCCCGCAAGGCCGTATATTCCCGCTGAAAAGTCACGTCGTTCGGTTGCAGGGCGAGCGCCCGCGTGAACGCTTTTTCCGCCTCGAAGAACCGATACCGTCCACGCTCCGCCACCCCCAAATGATAAAAAGCACTCGCGTCAGCGGGCTTCAAATCGGTGATCTTCCGCCAGACCAACGCCGCCCGGTCGAAATTTTGCTCTTGCAAATAGAGATGGCCGAGTCGCGTATGCGCCTCAAGGGACTCCGGACGTATCTCCAACGCGCGCGACAACGCCTCCTTGGCCGCGGGAAAGTCGCGTTTCACTTGCGCGGCCGCGGCGAATCCCACCCATAACTCGAACGGATCAAGTCCGTTCCCAATCCCCTCGGCGACCATAACTTTCGCCGCATCAAGGGTCGGCTCCGTCGCCGCGACGTGATGCACCAGTTGCTGGTAGAGCTGTGGGTCAGAAGGCATGAGCGCCACCGCCGCGCGTAAGGTCTGTTCCGCTTTCCACATGTCCTGCGCACGGTGATAGGCTTGGCTCGCTTGCACGAACCACGAGGCTTTCTCACGCACGCGATTCTCGACGCGCGCGGCATCCTCATAGATACTGGCTTGATCGCCAAAGCGCCCCAGTGCGGCATAGAACTGCCCAAGACTCGCCCGCGCCCCACCCTTCCCCGCCGTCAACGCCCACCGCAGCCCTTCTTCAATGGCGGCTTGCTCCTCCACCGGCAACCACGGCACGATACGAG
>JABFSC010000695.1 GCA_013140885.1 Deltaproteobacteria bacterium
CGTGTTTGACGACCTTTGCAAACGCGCAAACGATCAGGCCCGGACCACAGGCGACGTCCAGCACCGTATCGTGTGGACCCGCGCCAGTGAACTCCACCACCAGTCTTAGCGCCTCTTCGTCCTTGATACCTGGCGCGGTCGCGAAAGGAACTGCCTGTTTGGTGAATTGGTCAAGAATGAGTTCGTGGTGGGTGGGCATTGGGCGGTTTCCTTTCCACCGGTCTCCGATCCCCAGGACCAGGGACCGGAGACCGAGGACGAGAGATTGACTACTTCTGCAACTGCTCGCGCACAAGTTTCCCCATCTCCGTGCAGCTCACTAAGCGGCATTCGGGTTGGGCGATGTCACCCGTGCGGTAGCCACTCGCGAGCACATCGTCCACGGCTTTCTCAATCGCTTGCGCCGCTTGTTCTTGATCGAACGACATGCGCAGCATGAGCGCGGTGGAGAGAATGGCCGCGAGCGGATTGGCCTTGTTCTGTCCCGCGATGTCCGGGGCGGTGCCGTGGATCGGTTCGTACAGCCCTTTCTTGCCTTCGCCCAACGACGCCGAAGGCAGCAACCCCATTGATCCCGCCAGCATTGAGGCTTCATCGGTGAGAATGTCGCCGAACATATTTTCCGCCGCGATCACGTCGAAATCTTTCGGACGACGAATCAGGTGCATGGCCATCGCATCAACCAACACATCTTCATATTGCACATCAGGGAATTCTTTAGCGACTTCGTGTGACACTTCTCGCCACATCCGTGACGTGGCCATGATGTTGGCTTTATCAACGGAGGTCAGTTTCTTCCGCCGTTTGCGCGCCAGCTCGAATGACGCGCGCATCAGACGCGCGACCTCGCCTTCCGTGTAGAAAATCGTATCGACGGCTTCACGACCAGACGTGCCCATCCGTCGTTCGCTCGGTTTGCCGTAATACACGCCACCGGTCAGCTCCCGCACGACAATAAGGTCCACGCCCTGCAACACTTCCGGTTTCAAGGTCGATGAGTTAATCAAATGCCGACTCACCTGAATCGGGCGCAGATTGGCGAACAGACTCAGCTCTTTCCGTAAGCCAAGAATGGCCTGTTCCGGGCGGACCGTGGATTTGGGATCATCCCATTTCGGTCCGCCGACAGCGCCCAACAACACCGCGTCGCTTTCTTTCGCCACCCGCAACGCGGAATCCGTTAGCGCCACGCCGTGGGCATCAATTGAACAGCCACCAGCCAGTGCTTTCTCGCAGGTGAAACTCAAACTGAAGCGTTTCTCCACTACTTTCAGCACTTCCAGTGCTTCAGCGATGACTTCAGTGCCAATCCCGTCCCCAGCGAATACCGCCACTTTATATGCCATGTATCACTCCCTATTCCTTATCGTAGAAATCTTGGAAATCCTGGCGGGCGAGACGCCCGCGCTCACAGGTCCTTCTTTCTTGACTCCGAACTAAAAGACTCCGAACTCCGAACTGCTTACGGCCCCTCGCGATGCAGCCCGGCCTGATGCCCATAGCGCGCCCGCTGCGCGAGTTTGTTGAGCGCGTTCACCAGCGCCAGCGCGCTCGCCATGATGATGTCCGTGTGCGACCCCTGCCCATTCACCGACATGCCGTTGTCACTAATCAAGCAGGTCACTTCGCCCTGCGCATCGGTTCCGCCGGTGATTGACTTGACCGAGTAGCGATCGAGTTTCACCTCAATCCCCGCGATCTTGGCAATGGCTTTGTAGCAAGCGTCCACCATGCCATCTCCCGACGCGCTGTCGAGAAATTCCTCGCCAGCCACTTTCATCTTCACTGTGGCATGGGGGATCGCCATGCTGGACGATGTCACATTGAGATAGAGCAGTTCATACTTGTCCGCCCCTTTGACGGATTCCTCGGTGACAATGGCGATCAAGTCCTCGTCGTAGACATTCTTTTTCTTATCCGCCAACGCCTTGAAGCGCTCGAAGGCGGTATTCATGTCGACCCCGGTGTAGTCGATACCGAGATGTTTCAAGCGATCGATGAACGCATGCCGCCCGGAGTGCTTGCCCAGTACGAGGCGATTGCTGTCGATGCCAACATCACGCGGCAGCATGATCTCGTAGGTCAATTTATGCTTGAGCACACCGTCTTGATGAATCCCGGCTTCATGCGCGAAGGCGTTCGCGCCCACGATCGGCTTGTTTTGCGGCACGCCAAGGCCGGTGACTTGCGCGAGCAACTGGCTCGACGGGAAAATCTGTTCCGCCGCGACATTGGTCCGCACGTTGGCGAAGACGTCTCCACGAGTTTTGATCGCCATCACGACCTCTTCCATCGAGGTGTTGCCCGCGCGCTCGCCGATGCCGTTGATGGTGCACTCAACCTGCCGCGCGCCATTCTCGATCGCCGCGAGCGAATTGGCCACCGCGAGCCCCAAGTCATTATGACAATGCGCGCTCCAGGAAACCTTGTCGGCACCAGGCACGGTCTCGCGCAAGCGTTTGAAGAGCGCGCCGTACTGCTGCGGCACGGCATACCCCACCGTGTCGGGCGCGTTGAGCGTCACCGCGCCGGCCTTGATCGCTTCACCAAAAATTTGCGCGAGATACTGAAAATCCGTGCGGGAAGCATCCTCCGCCGAGAACTCCACGTAGTCGAGATATTTCTTGGCGTAGGCGA
>JABFSC010000090.1 GCA_013140885.1 Deltaproteobacteria bacterium
GCCGGTGCAGGTAAGTCGCTAAACGGGGAACGGGGTTCGGGGGTCAGGGGTCAGGGCTTCTCCCCCGTCCGAAAGTTCCCTCTCCCCAACTGGGGAGAGGGCTAGGGTGAGGGGGATCAAAAGACCTTTCCTTTATTTCCCCCGGCAGGCATTGCTCCACTGGCAATCACCCGCTCCCATCACAATCTATTCAGCCCAGACCTTACTCGCACGAAGGAGTCACGCCATGCACCTTCCCTTTTCTGGTGGCTGCACCTGCCGCGCCATTCGCTACGAATGTACTGCCGCCCCAGCTTTCTCCTGGAATTGTCACTGCCGCGACTGCCAACAGGCGAGTGGCAGTGCCTTTTGCCCAGTGCTCTACGTCCCGCGAACGGCGCTGACCATCACAGGCACCAGCAAGTATCACGACGTACGCGCGGAGAGTGGCAACAAAGTGAGTCGGGGATTCTGCCCGGAGTGTGGGGCACCGGTCTTCATCCTGGCGGAGCTGGTCTCGGACCTGCAAGGCATCTGGGCATCAAGTCTTGATGATCCCAGCCAGTTTCAGCCCGCGGTCCAAGTGTGGACCAGAAGCGCGCAAGCGTGGGACTGTTTGCATCCCACGCTCCCACGGGTCGAGAAAGCGCCGAACGAACAACAAATGCGGGAGTTGTTGAGTCCGGGGAAATAGGGTTGGAAAAGCAAGCCATGTAGCCCGGATGGAACGAAGTGGAATCCGGGATGCCCCCCGCTCGCACTGTGCACCACCCTGGATGGCGGGGCGTTTCATCCAAGCCACCCGCTACGAAACAGGTTTGTCCAGCATCTTCCAGAGCCACATCACGCCAATCACCTCGATAAAGGACCGCAACACTATTCGGGTCAGAAACGAGGAGGCCCCACGGAGAAAGAAAATCGTATGGATGAGAAATACGTAAACCATTATCCCCAAGATCGCTTTATGTTGTCTTTTCAATGTTCACATTTCTCCCCGCGAAAAAAAATTCTATTTCACTCCAGGTGAGTCCGCGATTCGCTCCGCGTAAACATCGGCGGCTCGCTCGAAGCGGGATTCTCTTGAAGGCAACAACATCGCGAAAACTGTAGATGCCCCACCCCGCCGCAACAAGCTCCTCGCACTTGCCTCTTTGAGACAAGAAAGGCATCTATGGAGCACTTTCACACCCGTGCGCAACACATTAAGGAGGAACCCATGGCACTACCGCAAGAGATCACCCCATTTAACAGCGAACTGATGGACACGCTCGTGCAGTCTTCACAACAAGACTGGATTCCGATGGAGCCTGACCCGAAACGGGGCTTTATGAAGATTCTGTGGACCGGCTCGGAGAGTGGAACCTGGGCGGTGTTGTTCCGCTGGCTCAAGGGCTACGTCGCGCCGCCGCATAAACATCTGACGGCATCCCACACCTTTATCATCTCCGGCAAGCTGCAAGTCCGCGATGGTATCCTCAAGACCGGGGACTACGTCTACGAAGCCAACGGCATGGTGCACGGCGCGACCACCGCGCTCGAAGACACGGACTACATTTTCATCTGCAACGGCCCAGTGCTGTTCTTTGACGACGACAAGTTCACGGCGTATCTGGGCTGGGAAGAGCTACGCCGGATTCAGCAGGCGCATAACGCGGGGAAGAAGGCGGCGTAAGGAAAAGGCTCTTAATCCCCCTCACCCTAGCCCTCTCCCAGCCGGGAGAGGGAACTTTCGGAGCCCTCTCACCTAATGCCATTGCCCAGCCAGAAGAGGGCACTTTCGAACCTCACGCCAACCCCTTCCCACCATCAACAAGAATCATCTGCCCCGTCACATACGCCGACAACGACGACGCCAGGAACAGGGTCACGCCACCCATTTCTTCCGGCGTGCCCCAGCGATGCAACGGTATCTCCTTGAGTGACTCTTCATAGCGCCGGGGATGATCCCACGTCACTTTGGTGATCTTGGTCGCGACCAACCCCGGCGCGATGCCGTTGACGCGAATCCCTTCGGGTGCCCAGGCCTCCGCCAACGTCTTCGTCAGAGTCACTAGCGCGCCTTTACTGGCACTATACGCGGGATTGCCAAACACCGAGTAAAAACTGGCGCTCGATCCCACGATGACGACCGACCCTTTCGTCGCCACCAACATGTCGTGAAATTTCATGCAGCAGCTCATCACACTCATCAAGTTCACATCCAGCACATGACGGAAGTTGGGCATCTGAAATTCCGCCCGCTTGTACATCACCAATCCCTGCGACAGCACAAGCACATCGAGCGAGGCAAATGGCGGTGTCAGATTCTCCACCGTCGTGTCGTCCGACACATCCCACTGAAAATAGGTCATGCCAGTGAAATCAGACCCATCTTCATCGGACTTGTAGTCCGCCGCCGAGGCGCGCGTGCCACAGACAAAGACCGTCGCGCCGTGGTCACGAAAGACCCGCGCGATGCCATTGCCAATCCCACTCGACCCACCAACCACCAACACGTTTTTGCCACTGAAATTGATTGCGTTCATAGTTCTCCAGGGCGTAAAACGTAAAGCGTAAAGCGTAAAACGTAAAGCAAAAATTGCTTGATTACGTCTCCCGCTTTATTTTTTTTACGTTTTACGTTTTATTTTTTTTTACGCATTACGTTTTACGTTTTATTTCCAATCCGCTCCAACCACGGCAAAACCGCATCCAGAAACGGGGACAGACTTTTGTAGAGCCGGGTTGGCTCTGGCATGTTGCGCAGCGCGGACGCCAAAGTATCCGCTCGTTCCGGGTGCGCCCGTAGTTCGTGCAACGGACGGACATGCACCCGAATGGTGAACAGCACATCCTGTGTACGCGGGAGCCGACGTAGCGTCTGCCGCTCCATCCGTATCCATAACTTCTCGCCCGCGTTCTCGGCGGTGATATCGGGGTTCACTTCTTGACGACCATGCCCCGTCGGCTGAAACAGCGCGGGATCATCAATCAGCCCCCAGTTGAGACGCCATACCGGCTTCTCCACCTTCAGCCGATCAAAGAACCGATCCACCGTCACCGCGAGTTGCTCCTCATATCCGGCCACAGGCGCATGAATTGCCGTAAGCGCGTGGCCCATTTTCTCGACCAGCCGCCACCGCGTCGGAAAACAGAGAGACGCCCCGACGAGACGATACGTGTCAGTCACGAGATCATGTCGCATCAAACACAGGTCTTCTTGTACCAGCCGCCCCGCCAGATCAAGCGGATGCAACACTTGCTGTGACAGACTCCAGCGTTGTTGTGTCACCAGATTACACAGCAGGTCGCCTTCGTCGCGGTAGAGCGTCGGAAAGCGCATGGGAAGATGCGCGGCGAGCAACTCCAGCACCTCCATTGAACTTGCGAGCGCTTCAGGGAAGACGGCGAAGACCTCGTGATGCCGTTCACGCAGCAAGCGTTCCTTCTCGGCCAACTCGCTCGCGAACTGGCCATCAATCTCAATCCAGTCTTGCAGGTCCAGCGGTTGCAGACCCGCCAGCAGACGAAAGGGGCCCGCGCGGAACGGCACGTAGTCAGGTGCTGGCGGAAATACTGGAGCAACGGGGGATGCGGTCACGCCCCTTTTTGTAGGGGCTCAGGATCAGTTGCGCAAGGGAGATCACGACCGTCCTTGGCCTTCAGCAGGGACCGACTCAAGAACAACATTCTCGTAGATCTCAGCAAGCACCAAAACCGCTTTGATCGACGGCAGATGAATGCGCGCGTCTGTTCCGCTCTCCTCGGAAAACAACCACTGTCCATCAGCCTGACGCACGTAGTGCTCCACGTGGCGCTGTTCTTGAGAGACGAGCAGGTACTCCACCAGCGACGGCAATTGACGATATTGCGCGGCCTTGTTCCCGCGATCATACGCCTCCGTCGAGGGCGAGAGGACTTCGACAATCACGTTCGGATTGAGGAGCGTATCACGCTGCACGTCATCAAATCGAGGTTCGCCACATAGCGCAACAACATCCGGGTAAGTATAGAGCCCAGTCGGACTGACTTTCACCCGCATATCGTTCATGTGCACTTCACAAGGACGGCCTCGGAATTGCCCATGAAGCGCGGCAAAGATATTGCCGGCGATCAGGCTATGCCGTCTACTGGCTCCAGACATGGCGAAAATTTCGCCGGCATAAAATTCACTCCGGTGTTCAGCTTGACGCTCCAGTGCGAGATATTCTTCTGGGGTGTATCTGCGTTGCGGCAATGACATACCCGCCTCATACGCGCTCTTTGATTCCCCAGTCAATAGCGCTATAGGAGTGCGCGAGAGACAGCCCCAGAACAAAATTTTTATCTTGCGAGGAGGCCCACAATGAAAGCGATGCGAGCCCACCAATTCGGTGGTCCAGAACAATTACGACTCGAAGACGCGCCCGAACCCCAGGTGCAAGCCGGACAAGTCCAGATTCGCGTGCGAGCGACGGGAATCAACCCGGCGGACTTGGTCCGCCTCTCCGGGCGTCTTCAGCCCCTGGCGCTCCCCTATATTCCAGGAACGGATGTCTGTGGCGAAGTGGAAGCGGTCGGCGCCGGGGTCACCCATGTCAAACCAGGCGACCGCGTGTTTGGTCGCACCGCCGCTGGCGGGTACGCCGAAAAAACGTGTCTCGCCGCGAGTGAGGCGATGCTGCTCCCAGCCAACTTATCGTTCGAGGAAGGCGCGGCCATTCCTATTCCTTTCTATACCGCGTATCGCGCGTTGCATCACAAAGCCGCGCTCAAGGCTGGCGAAACGGTGTTGATCTCGGCGGGTGGTGGCGGAGTTGGCGTCGCGGCGATTCAACTCGCCAAGCTCGTGGGCGCGCGGGTGATCACCACCGTCGGCTCGGCGGACAAAGCCGAACGCACCCGCGCCTTGGGAGCGGACGTCACCATCAATTACAAAACGCAGGATTTCGCGGCGGAAGTGCGGAAGCTCACCGACGGCAAAGGCGTGGAGGTCATCATCGAAAACGTAGCCTCCGATAATCTGACCAAGGACTTGGCGATTATCGCGCGTGACGGGCGGATCATCGTCATCGGCACGGGTACCGGCAAAGGGCCGGACGGTTCCTTCGCCGTCATGCACGCGCTGATGAAAGATGTGAACATCTTGGGCATGAGTTTGGTCAACGCGGGTCTGGTGATCGCGGAGATGGCGACGGCGCTCACCCCACTCTTTGCAGCGGGCAAGATCAAATCCATTATCAGCAAGTCGTATCCACTAGCGGACGCGCAACAAGCGTTAGCGGACCTCGTCGCGGGGCGTGTATTCGGCAAACTCGTTTTGCACCCGTAAGCGTCAACGACAAGGAAAAGGAGGAACTACACAATGGAATATCGCACGCTGGGTGGCACCGGCATGAAAGTGAGTCACTTCTGTCTCGGCGCTATGATGTTCGGCCCGACGGCCAACGCTGACCACGACGAGTGCATTCGCATGACGCACGCGGCCCTGGACGCGGGCGTGAACTTCATCGACACCGCGGATGTCTACACCGAAGGCGAGTCGGAACGCATTCTCGCCAAGGCACTGAAGGGGCGCAGAGACAACGTGATCCTCGCCACCAAGTGCTTCTTCCCGCCTGGACGGGTGGGACTCTTCTCCGCGCAAGGCGCCAATATCAACGACGGGGGTGGGTCCCGGCGCTGGATCATACGCGCGGTGGAAAACAGCTTGCGTCGCTTGGAGACCGACTACCTCGACGTGTACCAACTCCATCGACGCGACTGGGACACCGACCTGGAAGAAACGCTCGCGGCCATGACCGACTTGCAACGCGCGGGCAAGATTCGGGTGATCGGTGCGTCCGCCACCCCAGCCGAACTGATCGTCGAAGCGCAATATGTCGCGGAACGGCGCAACCTCGCGCGCGTGCGCAGTGAACAGTGCATCTATTCGATCTTCAACCGCAAAGTCGAGGAGAGCGTGCTGCCCACCTGCCAACGGCACGGGGTCGGCGTGATGGTGTATGCGCCGTTGGCGGGCGGATGGCTCACAGGAAAATATCGCCGCACCGAACCGCTGCCAGAGGGCAGTCGTGCCGTAGGCCGGCTCGGTCGCATGGGAGTCTGGGACGCGGACCGAGCGGAGGTGCAACGCAAATACGACTTGATCGAAGAGTTAAGCGTGCTGGCCCGCGAGGCGGGCCATTCGCTCACGCACATGGCGATGGCCTTCGCGGCTGAGCACCCGGCGGTGAGTTCGGTCATCATGGGGCCGAAGACCTTGCCACAGTTGCAAGACGTGCTCGCGGGCGCGGAGCTACGACTCTCAACGGAGGTGTTGGATCGCATCGACGCCATCATCACACCAGGGACCCGTCTTGATCCGAAGGATTCATTTATTCCGAATCCGTGGCTGGACAATCCCAACCGTCGGCGTCGAGCTCGATAATGAAGCCCACGCCAGCCCGCTTCGCCGCCACGCCCGACTATGCGGATTTACACCGGCATCTGGGGGGTGCCGTGCATCCTAAGATTCTCTACGGCTATTTGCACGATCACACCGCTGACGTCGGCCTCACCCCGCAGGAACGAGATTGGATTCACGGCCTCTTAACGCGGTTTCCAACGTATGAGAGTTTGCGTGGCTACTTCTCCTCGCGACGGGCGACGCTGGCGGAGTATCTCGAACTCCATAAACTGGTGGAACCGCTTCAGACTCCCGGCGCGATGGCCTACTTTCTCTACCGCATTGCCCGTGGGGCGCGTGTGTTTGAACACGCTTCGCTGTTAGAACTCCGCTTCTGCCCCTATCTGCGGACCGACCCGAGCGCGGACGACAAGGCGCGGATCACGCACATGGAAGCGGTTATCGAAGCGGTTGCCCAAGCCGCCAGGCAACCGGAATTCGCCGTCGATATTCGCCTGCTGCTGTGTTTGCACTCGCTACTGCCGGATGCGGTGAATCAGGCCACTATTGATCTCGCGCTGCGCCGGCGCGATCTCGTGCGTGGCATCGACATTGCCGGACCGGAAGAGCGCGTGGCTGAGCGCATGCCCCATTTTGTGGCGTGTCTGCGTCGCGCGACCGAGGCCCACCTGTCCGCCACCGCGCACGTGGCGGAATCCCATCCTCGCTACATTCATTCGGAGCTGTTCCCCTATCTCCAGCGCATTGGCCACGGCGTGCAAATCCCGTTGCATCGCCCCGACTTGTTGGCGAACCTCAGTCGGCGGCGGATATGTTTTGAACTGTGTCCCAGCACCTATCTGCAGACCGGTACGTTTACCGATCTCAGACCGGTCCGCGAAGCTATTCGCCGTCTTGATGATGCCGACGTGCCCTATTGTTTCGCTACGGACAACCCCGCGTTCAACGGGCGCTACCTCCAGGCGGAATACGAGCTGGCGCTGGAGTACGATCTGATTAACTTTCAAGGGCTGGCGCGGTGTCAGTGGAATGCTTTTGCGTATGCGTTTTAGGATGGCATTCACACCTCTTTAGAATGGTAGTTCGCCACAATGAAGATGGGGGATAGTCATTGCGAGCAACGCGAAGCAATCCTTGTCCTTTTACTTTTCAACTCACAAGATTTTATACGACGTTTTTTCAATGGGTATAGACGTGCCCAGGTTGGACAGGCTTTGCTCCAAGTGCCAGCAGATGAGCGTTCTCGCCACTTTCCAAAGTCAGCAGTGGCTTGCTCCAGGAGAACACCTCCTGACAAAAGCGCTCGGTCTTACTGCCGGGAGCGGCATGAGCCACAAAGACCGCATCAGCAAGCGCGGCGACAAGCTCGTTACGCTTTCGGGCAAGATCAGCCGTGGCGCGGCGCATCTTCTCCGCAAAGGGTGAGAGCAGCAGCAATCGACCCTCTGCGAGCGGAGCTTTCCATTCACTTGGTGTGCGCATTCTTTCAATGCTCCGGGCAGGGCAAACAATGACCGGCTGTGTCCCACGCAGGAGGAGGGTCAGACATTCTTTCTCCATTGGCGAGTGGAAGCCGCCAATGACCGCTACTCCAGCATCGCGCAGGGCACGAGCGAGATCATACGTTTGCAGGATCAGGTTGCCGGGACATTTGACCGAACAGAATAAAGCCAGCTTCTTTTGCCGCAAGAGGTCCAGGTTTCCTAAGACGGTGAGCGCTATCGGCGCACAAACACCAAGATATTCGCGCAAGACGGCAGGGTAACCAGAATCTCTCTGCTGGAGTCGTGCTCCGACCATATCTGCCTGCCTATTCATAAGACTTTATCGGGGATAAGGGTTTTGGTGAAAATTTTCCAACGTTTTCAGGATCAAATCGTTATTTCCGATAATGTCTATACTAGACGTTATCGGAAATAAGGTTTTAGGCTCATCGTCGCAGGCGACGCTTGCGATGGTGAACGCGCAAATTGTGCAACCCTGTCGCTAATTCGATGAAACGATCCGAGCAGTCAGGAGAAGTGTTGC
>JABFSC010000068.1 GCA_013140885.1 Deltaproteobacteria bacterium
CGGCATTCCGAACATGAAATTAGACAAGCGGATTGTCCAACGCCGGGTCGATCTGCTCGCCCAGGAAGGCGTGAAGTTTGTCACCAACACCGAGATTGGTCGCGATATTCCCGCCACCCAACTGCGGCAGGAGTGCGACGCGTTGGTGTTCTGTGCTGGAGCGACCAAGCCGCGCGACCTGCCTATCGAAGGGCGCGATCTCAAGGGCATTCACTTCGCGATGGAGTTTCTCCAGGCGAACACCAAGAGTTTGCTCGATTCCCATCTCGCCAATGGCCAGTACATCTCGGCTCAGGGCAAGCATGTCATTATCATTGGTGGTGGCGACACCGGCACAGACTGCGTTGGTACGTCCATGCGTCACGGCTGCGCATCGCTCACGCAGTTGGAGATTCTGGCGCGGCCACCGGACACCCGACAGGCGGACAACCCGTGGCCGGAATGGCCCAAGGTGTACAAGCTGGACTACGGACAAGAAGAAGTCAAAGCGCGGTTCGGCGATGACCCGCGGGTCTATCTCACAACTGGAGAGAAATTCGTCGGTGACGCTGCCGGTAACGTAAAAGAGCTGCATGTCGTCGATGTCGCCTGGAGCAAAAATGCGCAAGGTGCATTCGTTCCCCAACGCGTGCCGGGGTCCGAGCGGGTATTGAAAGCGGACCTGGTGCTGCTCGCGATGGGATTCCTTGGACCAGAGGACTCGGTGATCGAGCAATTAGGCATCAAACGCGACCCACGCTCGAACGCCGAAGCCGAGTACGGCCAATTCTTCACCAGCGTGCCCGGCATCTTCGCGGCGGGTGACTGTCGTCGCGGACAAAGTCTGATTGTCTGGGCGATCAACGAGGGACGCGGCGCGGCGCGGGAGTGTGATCGGTATCTGATGGGGGCGACGGATTTGGCTTGAAATCCTGAAGGCAAGGAGAATCCCCCAACTTTGCTGTAAGGACTCCCAGAGATTGACAAGCGCGGTAGTGGTTAACGACCTCCGTGTTGACGGGACACGTGATCTTGGGTAAGCCGTCCCCTGAACTCTGAACCCCGAACCCTGATACAACTCCGTGCGTTACGAACTCTTCATCGGCCTGCGGTACCTCCGCCCCAAGCGGCGCGAGGGGTTTATCTCGCTCATCACCACGTTTTCGACCGTTGGCGTCCTGCTGGGCGTGATGACGCTCAATATCGTCATGGCGGTGATGACCGGGTTCGAAGAGGACCTGCGCGATCGTATTCTGGGTTTCAATCCCCACATCATTCTCTCCAGCCTCGGCGGTGGCATCCCCGACTATCAGGATGCCGTGGAAAAAATCCGTGGCGCGCCCGGTGTAGTGGCCGCGGCGCCGATCGTCTACGGACAAGGCATGGTCAGTTCGCGGCAGCAGGTGTCGGGGGTCGTGGTGCGGGCCGTCGAACCCGCCCACGCGAGTGACATCGTCAATATCGCTTCACGCTTGACGCAGGGGACGATGGACGAGCTGGGACGTAAACAAAAAGTGACGATTCGCGAAGGCGGCGAAGAACGTGTCGTGGAACTCTCTGGCATCCTGATTGGCAAAGAGCTCGCCAAGCAGTTGAAAGTCGCCGTGGGCGACCCCATCAGTCTTATTTCCCCCTCGCAGTCGACGCCGGGGCCGATGGGCATGGTGCCCAAACTCCGACGGTTCGCGGTGGTCGGCGTTTTTGACTCCGGCATGTATGACTATGATGCCTCGCTGATGTATATGGGGCTGGCGGACGCGCAAAAATTTTTCGAGCTGGGAGATCGCGTCACTGGCATCGAGGTGCGCGTCGATGATGTCTATGCCGCGCAGGCCACGGCACAAGCACTCGAACGCATGCTGGGTTTACCCTATCAAGCGCGAGACTGGACACAAATTAACCGCAACATTTTTATCGCGCTCAAAATGGAAAAGATTCTCTATTTTGTCGTGTTGCTGCTGATCGTGCTGGTGGCGGCCTTCAATATCGTGGCGATGCTCATCATGGTCGTCATGGAGAAACGCAAGGACATCGCGGTCCTGAAATCGCTGGGTGCCACGAGTCAGTCGATTGGCCGCATCTTCATCTACAAAGGCATCATTATTGGCGTCATCGGGACGCTTCTGGGCACCTTGCTCGGCTATGTCGGTTGTTGGGTGCTCGCGACCTACGAGATCATCGAACTGCCCAAGGATGTGTTCTACGTCAAAACCCTGCCCGTGAAAATTTATGTGGAAAACTTTCTGATGGTCGCCACGGCCTCGATGGGGATTTGCCTGCTCGCGACGATCTATCCGGCGCGCCAAGCCGCGAATCTCGCGCCCGTGGAAGTGATTCGCTATGAGTAAGGAAGTGCTGCTGCGCGCCGAGCAGATTAGCAAACGGTACGGCGAAGGCGCGCAGGCCATTCGCGTACTCGAAAACCTGGACCTCACGCTCCGCCGTGGAGAGCGCGTGGCGATTGTTGGGGAATCGGGGATCGGGAAAAGTACCCTCCTACATATTCTGGGCACGCTCGATCAGCCAACGTCTGGAAAAGTCCTGCTTGATGAAGTGGACTTCACCACGCTGCCAGAACCGGATCTCGCGGCCCTGCGCAACCGCGAGATCGGCTTCATTTTTCAGTTCCATCATTTGCTGCCAGATTTCAC
>JABFSC010000100.1 GCA_013140885.1 Deltaproteobacteria bacterium
CCTGCCCCACCGCGTGGTCACTGGCATCGCGCTGTCTGAGGCCGAATGTCAGCGACGCCTGACGCTGGGCTTGCCGTACTTCTTCCCGGTACGGCGAGTGAGTCAGGACCGGCTTGCCGTCGCACGTAGCGTGGTTACCCATGCGTTGCGTGCGACCCGGCAATAGTCCACGGGCGGCGGCATGTTCTGAGGCTCCCCGCCGCCCACCTCCACAAGCCTGCACGAGCCTGATGTGGAGGGGAGAGATCACCCATGTTGCATTTCGAGTCGGTCCCCTGTGGTTGCCATTACCGTCCGGACGTCGTGTGTCCAATAGCCGAGACGTTGCAGGCGCGAGCGGAATCCGAGCTCGTCGAGGAAGCCTTGCCGTGCGCCGTTTGCCTCCACCATTTCACGGCGTTGGAGCCGACTCCGCAACAGCACGTGTATCTCGGCAAAACGGAACACGCGATTCTCTTGGCCGCCTGCGTCCAGTCCCTGCGGTTTTACCCTCTCACCCGGCGCATGATGGTGGAGGGACGAGAGCGTTATCGCACACGGCGGCGCTTTTACCTCGCCGCGCGTCGATTGGCCGCCTGCGGCGCGGTGCGATTGATTCGCTTACCGACCCAACAGCCGGATGGCAGCCGTATTTTGTTGCGCGAGACGACATGGCTCCAAGTGACAGCGCTCGGGCGCGTGTTCAGTACCCTGGAGACTGCTTCCAACAGCTACGCGCGTGACCGCCGCCGCCGTCTTGTCCTCCCAGCACGTCTCACCGCCGCCCGCGCCAGTGTGAGTACGAAGCCCGACTTTCTCTTGATGCACTATATCGAGAATCTGGCGTTTCTGTTGCAACGGGTCATTGAGCATGTGAGTCTCGCAACCCCCGCCGTGGTCCGGGCGCAATTCATGCAGGAGCACGCCGCCTATGTCCGTGCGGACGTGCAGCTAGAACGGTTGAGCCCCACGGCTGAAGCAACGGTCACGCAATACTTCCTCACCGTGCAAACAGACCTGAAGGAGGCAGTTGCACGGGAATTGACCGCTGCCAGGAACCGTGTCGATCCGCTCCAGTCACACCAAGAGTGATTCCCGCCGTGCCACGGCGGCCCTTGCCTCATTCCTTCCTTGTCCCCCAAGTAGGAGACTTCATGGCGCTCAATGCGGACCAAGCGCGGGCTGTCGCCGTGCGCGATGGCCTCTGCGTCGTCATCGCCGGTCCCGGTACTGGCAAAACCGAAACCTTGGCGGCCAAAACGGCAGCCCTGATCGAAGCTGGAGAACGTCCCTTGGTCGTGACCTTCACGCGCAGTGCAGCGCACACAGTCACCCACCGTCTCGGTGCATTACGGCGCGCCGCGATGATCGGCACCTGTCATAGCCTGGCGTTCCGGGTGTTGCGCCGTGTGTCGTCCCCACAACTCTTCTCGAAACGGTTGCTGCATACCTGGGAGAAGGAACGAATTCTGCGTCGCCTAGTCCAGCACCGCCGATTCGGATTGGACCCCGTGGAGATCGAGGAGCGAATCACGCGTCTCAAAGCGCGCGATGCTATCAGCGACGATGATCAGGAACTCCTGACGTTGTATGCGCAAGAGAAAGGCCCTTGTCGGATGGATTTTCAGGATCTGCTCATCGACGCGACTCAACTCTTGATCAGCGCCGAGGAGTGGCGCATCCTCTACCAGAGCAGCTACACCCACGTGCTCATCGACGAAGCGCAAGATCTTGATCCCTTGCAAGCGCGCTTTATCGCGGGGTTCCTGCCTCCACAGAACGCGCTGACCGTCTTCATGGATCCCGACCAAACCATCTACAGTTACGCCGGCGCCGACCCCGACGCACTGCTTCACCTCTGTGCCGATTTCCCGAAGACCATGATCGAGTTGCGTACAAATTACCGGAGCCATCCCGGAGTGTTGTGCGCCACGCAACGGCTGATTCGCCACAATGGCTCCATGCGCACGATGGCGCCTGTGCGTGCAGGTGAGGGCAGACCGCGCTTTGCCCGTGTGCGTGATGAGATAGTGGAAGCGTGTGTGGTAGCGGAGACGGTGCACGGTCTGTTACGTGATGGGGTCGCCCCCGCTGAGGTGTTGTGTTTGGTGCGGCGGAATAGCGATCGCACGGTGCTGGAGATCGAACTCGTACGTCGCCAGATTCCGTTTTTCTTGCTCCAAGCCTCACGTGAGCGGCATCCCATCTATCTGGAATGGGCCGTCCAACCCCTGACCGGGTGTCTGCTCGTGACGGCCGGGAGCGACGATCCCGACTGGTGGGAAGCGGTCCTCCGTCCGAGCGTAGGCAGCGCCCACGCCCAGCAGCTCGCCCGTGCTGCTGATAGATACGCGGCGGCAACCGCCCTCGGCGAGCGCGTCGCCACGCGCGTAGCGATGCTCGAGCGTGAGATCGTGGAGATGCGTCGACAGACGCGCCTTCCCGTGACCGTGCTCGGGGAGTTGGCAACCCGCATCACAGGTCTGAGTGGTCGGGAGCTGGATGGAGCGTTGCACGGCCTCAGCCGGTTTCCCTCACTCTCTGCCTTTGTCTCCCATATAGCAACGTTGCAGGCTCTGACGCAGACGCCCCACGGGCAGCGTATTCGCCTCTCTACCGTACATCGCGCGAAAGGCCATGAGGCCAGCG
>JABFSC010000658.1 GCA_013140885.1 Deltaproteobacteria bacterium
TGGAACTCTGCAGGCAGGTGGGAGAGACTCCGCACTTCTTTCGGGTGTTACGGGGGCTATGGGTGTCCGCTGTGGTACGGGCAGAGTATCAGACCGCACGGGAGTTGGCGGGGCAGTGTCTCGTCTTTGCCCAGCGCGCGGAAGACCCTCTGCTCCTCCTGGAAGCCCGTTTGGCGCTGGGGCAACTCTTGTATTACCTGGGAGAATTGACCCGCGCCCGAAAGCATTTGGAGGAAAGCATTCCTCTCGATGTCGTTGGACAACACCGCTCTTATGCCTTCCAGTCGTCCGTCCTGTTCTGCCGCCAGTTTGCCGCCTTCGTTTTGTGGCGGCTTGGCTATCCGGATCAAGCCGCCGTGAGGATCCATGAGGCGCTCTCCCTGGCCCAGGAACTGGCTGATCCCTTCAATTCGGCTTTTACCGTAGCCAGTGCTGCTCAGCTCCATCAGTATCGTCGGGAGGGTCGTGCAGCCCAAAAGCAGGCCGAAGCGGCCGTGACCTTGGCGACTGAGCAGGAGTTTGCACTTCCGTTGACGATAGGGACGATGATACAGGGCTGGGCGCTAGCCGTGTATGGACACGGAGAGGAGGGAATTGCCCAGTTGCAGGAGGGCCTCGCCGCCTACCAGGCCACCGGCGCAAAAATTCTTCTGCCGTATTTTCTTGCCTTGTTGGCCGAAGCGTATGGGAAAGTGGGCCAGACAGACAAAGGGCTGGGCGTGCTGGCCGAAGCGCTCGCAATGGCGGAGAAAACCGGAGAGCGGTGGCACGAGGCGGAGCTGTATCGGCTCAAGGGGGAGCTAACGCTACAACAGGAAAATCAAAAGTCAAAAATAGAAACTGATCCCCGATCCCTAACCCCCGATCCCCAAGGCGAAGCCGAAGCGTGCTTTCTGAAGGCCATCGAGATTGCCCAGAAGCAACAAGCCAAATCCCTCGAACTCCGCGCCACCGTGAGCCTCGCGCGTCTCTGGCAACAGCAAGGCAAAACAACCGAAGCTCACTCGCTGTTGTCCGACATCTACCACTGGTTCACCGAAGGATTTGATACGAAGGATTGGCAAGAGGCGAAGGCGTTGATTGAAGCATTGCGTCATTGAGTCATGGCGTGACGTTAGTACAGGAGTACCCCGACGGGCGGGCTGGGAAGAAGGAAAAATGCGCATGAAGAACCGTATGGTATTAGTGACCGCTGTTGTCGTGCTTATTGCGTCCAGCGTTGTACAAGCGGCTGATTCGGCCGTTGAACGCACATTGTTCCATGGCATCTACAAGGAACTGGTCGAAACCAATACCACCCACTCAGTCGGTGACAACACCCTGGCCGCGCGGCGCATGGCCAAGCGACTCCGTGGTGCTGGGTTCACCGAGACAGAGGTGCAAGTCGTCGAACCATTTCCGAAAAAGGGCAATCTCATCCTACGCTTCAAAGGGGATGGCACTCGTCGGCCCATGTTGTTGCTGGCCCACCTCGATGTGGTCGAGGCCAAGCGTGAGGAGTGGAATACTGATCCGTTCACGTTGGTCGAGACCGATGGCTATTTCACCGCCCGTGGCGCTGCTGACGATAAAGCGATGGCCGCGGCCTTTGTATCGATTCTCTCACAATTGAAACGTGAGGGCTTCACGCCGCATCGCGACATCATCCTCGCCCTCACCGCTGATGAGGAGCGTGGGGATGTGTCAACGAATGGCGTGCAATGGCTCACTCAGCATCACCGGGGCTGGATCGACGCCGAATTCGGCATCAACGAAGGCGGAGGTGGAGAACTCATCAATGGCAAACCCACCATCCAACGCATCCAGGTGGCGGAAAAGATCTATACGACCTACGAGTTGGTGGCGCGTAATGCTGGCGGTCACAGCTCGCTGCCCCGCCAGGACAACGCCATCCACGATATTGTTGGAGCGGTCCAGCGCATCAGCCAGTATACGTTCCCCGTCAAGCTCGCGCCGGTAACACGCGAATACTTCGCGCGCAGCGCGGCCTTGTTCACCGGACAGCGAGCGCTCGATATGCGGAGTATCGGTGAAGGACTCATCGATCCTAACGTGGTCACACGGCTGTCGGCGGAACCATTGTACAACGCGACCTTACGCACCACGTGCGTGACGACGATGCTCAGCGCCGGACACGCCGAGAACGCGCTGCCGCAAACCGCGCGCGCCACCGTCAACTGTCGTATCCTGCCGTGGGACAATCTGGCCGAAGTCGAGCACCAGATCCGCGAACTGGTCGGCAACCCAACGATCGAGATCACGCAAGCCTTAGCGCCAACCCCAAGCCCGCCCTCGCCGCTGAACGCGGCGCTTCTCGAACCGATCGAGCACATCAGTGCTGAGCTGTGGCCAGGCGTGCCACTGATCCCGGCACTGAGCACCGGCGCGACAGACAGTCGTTTTCTTCGCAACCTTGGGGTTCCCATGTATGGCGTCTCCGGCATCTTCGCTGATGTGAACGATGTGCATGCGCATGGTCTCAACGAGCGGATCGAACAGCAGCGACTCTACGATGGTCGTGAGTTTCTCTATCGCTTGATCAAACGACTCGCTCACTGAGGCAATGCCGCCAACAATCGTGGTACTCGCATAGCAGGGGGGAGAGATTATGGCTGATCACACTGGTACCCAACATATCCACGGCTACTGCGGCCTCTGCATCGCTCGTTGCGGCACGGTGGCGACGGTGCAAGAGGGTCGCTTCGTCCGGCTTGATCCTGACCCAGCGCACCCGACCGGGCAAGCAATCTGCGCGAAGGGGCGAGCGGCTCCCGAACTCGTCTATCACCCGGAACGGCTGACGCATCCGTTGCGGCGTACCCGCCCAAAGGGTGATGCGGATCCGGGCTGGGAACGGATCAGTTGGGATACGGCATTTGATCTGACTGCCGCTGCCATGCGCCGGATCGCGGACCAACATGGGCCGGAAGCCGTGGCCTTTAGTATCGCCTCTCCCTCCACCACCACGATCGCCGATTCCGTGGGCTTCATCCGGCGGCTGATGAACGCCTTCGGTACGCCCAATGGCGTGACCAGTCTGGATGTGTGCGGGTGGGGCCGAGCCTTTGCCACCCGTTATGCCTATGGTGTCGCCAGCGTCGGCTCGGGCGGTGCCGGTGGGGCCATGCCAGACATCGCCCATACCGGATGTCTGCTCCTGTGGGGCTACAATCCTAGTATTTCCCGCCTGCCGCATGCCACTGCGGCACTTGATGCCCAGAAACGCGGGATGCGCTTGATCGTGATCGATCCGCGCCATGCCGGTCTCGCCAGCAAGGCCGACCTCTGGCTACGCGTGCGGCCCGGTACGGATGGCGCGCTCGCCCTCGGTCTCGCCAATCTGATGATCCAGCAGGGATGGTACGATGCCGACTTCATGCGCACCTGGAGCAATGGCCCAATGTTGGTGGGCTCCGATACCGGACGGATGCTTACCGCCCAGGACCTCACGCCGGATGGTGATGCCCGCCACTATGTTGCCTGGGACACCGCGACCTCGCGTCTTATGACCTATGATACAGTGACAGGCAGTTACGCTGGAGACACGACGAAGCTGGCGCTCGACGGTGAGTATCGCGTCGCGACCGCGCACGGCGAAGTGGTCTGCCAGCCGGCGTTCGCACGCTACGCCGCCTTATGTCGCCGATATTCACCAGAGGTGGTGGAGGAAACCTGCTGGATTCCCCGCGCCCAGTTGGAGGAAGCCGCGCGGCTGCTCTGGCACTCACGGCCCGTGTCCTACTATGCCTGGAGCGGGCATGAACAGCACGCCAACGTGACCGAGACCGCCCGCGCCATGTCGCTGCTCTATGCGCTGACCGGGTGTTTCGATGCCCCCGGCGGTAACGTGCTGCTCCCCGCCATCCCTTCGGCTCCGATTACAGGAGAGGACCTGCCCGCCGCGCAACGGCTCGCCCCGGCGCTTGGGGCGGCGGAACGCCCGCTCGGACCAGCTCGGTGGAATAACATCACCGCCAATGATTTCTACCGAGCGATCCTGGAGGGGACGCCATATCCCGTGCGTGGACTGATCGGCTTCGGGGCGAATATGCTCGTGTCGCATGTGGATGGGGTTCGTGGGCGTGAGGCACTCGCCGCGCTCGATTTCTATGCCCACGCGGATCTGTTCCTGACCCCAACCGCCGCGCTCGCCGACGTGGTATTACCCGTCGCCTCAGCCTTCGAGCGCGAGGCGTTGAAGATCGGGTTCGACATCAGCCCCGAGGCGCAATCGTTGATGCAGTTCCGCCAGGCTGTGGTCGCTCCACCGGGAGAGGCACGGGCGGATACGGATATTGTCTTCGACCTCGCGAAGCGACTCGGACTGGCGGCGCAGTTTTGGCATGGCGATATTGACGCGGCGTACCGCCACCAACTCGCGCCTTCAGGCGTCACATTGGAGGCATTGCGCGCGCGAGCGGAGGGGGTGCGTGTGCCGTTGCGGGTCCGTTACACCAAGCATGGCGAGCTGGACGCGCAGGGCCATCCGCGCGGGTTCGCCACGCCCTCGCGCCGCATTGAACTGTATTCCGAAACCTTTTTGGATCATGGCTACGCCCCGCTGCCTGATTTCTCCGAGCCCGCCCTCAGCCCTGTGGGACAACCAGCCCTGGTTGCGCGCTTCCCGTTGGTACTGACCTGCGCGAAGCCCACCCTCTTCTGTCAGAGCCAGTATCGGGCCCTCCCCAGCTTGCGTAGACGCGCCCTTGATCCGACCGTCACACTGCACCCGGAAGCGGCACGCGCACGTGGGATTGCCGAAGGCACGTGGGTCGCCATCGAAACCCCGGAGAACAGCGTGCGTGCTCGTGCGCATCTCGACGCGAACCTCGACCCCCGCGTGGTCGTGGGCGAGCATGGCTGGTGGCAGGGGTGCACCGCGCTGGGAGTGTCCGGCTATGACCCCTTCGGGCGTGAGGGAGCCAATTTCAACCTGCTCATTGGCAACGACGCGCGCGATCCCATTAGCGGCACGGCCTCGCTTCGCGCCTCGCTGTGCGAGATTCGCCCCGTGACGCGACAGTAGGCGAGGCAAATCAAAAGGCAAAAGCGAGTAGCCTGGATGAAGCGGAGCGGAATCCAGGGAGGGGGGGAGCAATCCACGGAGCATCCCTCCGGGGCTGCCAATCCCAACGGGATTGCGTAACACAACCCAGGGTTGCGTAGCTGCCCTGGGCTTCGGGCTCAGATGTTCGACCCCTGCTTGTTCGGGTGGGTCCTATGCGCGAGATCGTCATCGGACATGATGATGTCCTGATACGTCGCACCCGCCGGGATCATGGGATAGACGTTTTCCTCGGGCCGCACGATGATATCGAGCACATACGGTTCATCCGGGTCCGCCAGCATCCGTTCATACGCGGCGCGCAGGTCCTCCTGACGTGAGACTCGTTCCGCCGTGACGCGATACCCACGAGCAATGGTGAGAAAGTCCGGGTAAATGTCCGCCTCGCCGTCACGCTTGACCGCCGTCACGGGATCACTCAGGCTGCTTTCCGCCCGGCGTCCTTTGTAAATCATATCCTGCCATTGCCTCACCATGCCCAGCCATTGGTTGTTGATCACCACCACTTTGACGCCGATGCCGTAGCGGTGGCAGGTGCTCAACTCATGGATGGTCATGTTCAGACTGCCATCCCCATCAATGTCGATTACCATCCGCTCTGGACAGCCGACCTTCGCCCCAATGGCCGCCGGCAGCCCAAAGCCCATGGTTCCGAATCCTGAGCTACTGAGAAAGGATCGTGGCCGACGCCCCTGGTAGTGTTGCATCGCCCACATTTGGTGCTGTCCGACGCCGAGCGTGACGAGCGCGTCACCGTTGGTCATCTGACTGAGGAGCGCGATGGCATACTGCGGCGTGAGTTCTCGCGTCTCGGCCACCTGGAACGGATAGCGTTCTTTGAGGTCGGTGACGTAGCGCACCCAGTCCGTGTAGTCACCCGGCTGTGCGGCCTCAACCAACTGTTGCAGCGCCTGGCGCAAGTCGGCGCGGATCGGCAGCGTGACCGGTTTGTTCTTGTTGAGTTCCGCTCGGTCAACATCGATATGGATGATCGTGCCGTGCTTAATGAACTCGCTCACTTTGCCAGTCACCCGGTCATCAAATCGGACGCCCACCGCCAACACCAGGTCGGCTTCATTGATCGCCACGTTGGCGTACTTCGCCCCGTGCATTCCGAGGGCATGCAATGCCAGCGGGTGATCTGGGGGGAACACGCCGAGCCCCATGATCGTGGTGGTCACCGGACAGCCTAACTTCTCGGCGAGTTGCACCAGCAGGGGGGCGGTATCGGAACTGGTTACGCCACCACCGACATACAGGATCGGGCGCCGGGCAGTACGCAAAAGCTGACAGCACACCTCAAGTTGGGAGGGTGAGATCGGTCCCACCGGCGGCTCCGGGGGAGCGATCTCCGCTGGCATCCGGGGTGGTGTGTAGCGGCCCTCCGGGTTGCGCGGATAGTGTTGCTGGATGTCTTTCGGGATGTCGATCAACACGGGGCCCGGTCGATTACCAGCCGCCAGCGCGAAGGCTTGTCTCACCACTGTCGGGATGTTGGCGACACTATCAATGAGGAAGCTCTTCTTGGTGATGGGGGTGGTGATCGCCACGATATCCACCTCCTGAAAGGCATTCTTGCCGAGCAGGTGAGAGGGGACATTGCCGGTAATCGCGACAATCGGGATGGAATCGCTGTTGGCGTCGGCGATGCCGGTCACGAGATTGGTGGCCCCAGGACCCGAGGTCGCGAGACACACCCCGACTTTTCCGGTGGCCCGGGCGAAGCCCTCGGCGGCATGGGCGGCTCCTTGTTCATGCTCGACGCGAATGCAGCGGATACCATACTCCTGGAGCACGTCGAAAATTTCCAGGTTCGCGCCGCCCGGATAACCGAAGAGCACGTCCACCCCTTCGAGCGTGAGGCAGCGGGCGAGGATTTGCGCCCCACGCAGGGCATGGACGCGATCTTCCTCCTGGATCTCGGATAGCGGCGCTCCAAGAATCGTGGGGATGTCGTCATAGGTTATGTCATCCGCGCCGTCGGTGTCCGTCGTGACCAGCAGCGGACGTGTGGCCGCGTCTGCCGCCGTGGCAGACGCGGCAGACGCGGATTGGTCAGAGGGAGTCGAGTCCTTCATCGTGTGTGTCCTGCCGATCGGTCTCAATCTAGGCAATCGCGTCGATGATCGCGTTCAACGTCCTGCTCGGACGCATCGCCGTGGACGCTTTCGCATCGTCTGGATGATAGTACCCACCGAGATCGACCGACTTGCCCTGCGCGGCGAGCAACTCACCGTCGATCTTCTTTTCATTCTCGCTCAGATCCTTGGCGGTCTTCGTGAACCGTGCCGCGATGGTCTTGTCCTGCGTCTGCGCGGCTAACGCCTGCGCCCAGTAGAGCGCGAGGTAGAAGTGACTGCCACGGTTGTCGATCTCGCCAACCTTGCGGGCTGGTGACTTGTTGCTCTCCAGAAATTTTGCGTTGGCTTGATCCAGCGTATCCGCCAGCACCTTCGCCGCGGGATTGTTCCCGACCTTGGCCAAGTGCTCCAATGACGCCGCCAGCGCGAGGAATTCACCGAGCGAGTCCCATCGCAGATAGCCCTCTTCTTGGAGTTGTTGCACGTGTTTGGGGGCCGAGCCACCCGCGCCAGTCTCGAAGAGTCCGCCACCGTTCAACAACGGCACGATGGAGAGCATCTTCGCGCTGGTGCCAATCTCCAGAATCGGGAAGAGGTCGGTGAGATAGTCGCGCAACACGTTGCCGGTCACGGAAATCGTGTCCTTGCCTTCCTTGATCCGCTCAAGCGAGAGGCGTGTCGCGTCCGCTGGCGACAGGATGCGAATGTCGAGGCCCGCCGTGTCGTGTCGCGGCAGATACTGGTTCACCTTCTTAATCAGTTCGGCATCATGCGCCCGATTCTTGTCGAGCCAGAACACCGCTGGCGCACCACTCGCCTTGGCGCGAGTCACCGCCAGTTTCACCCAGTCCTGAATCGGGGCGTCCTTCACCTGACACGCGCGCCAGATATCGCCTTCCTCGACCTTGTGCTCCAGCAACGTCTTGCCGGAGGCATCGACGATGCGCATCGTGCCGTTGCCTGGCACCTTGAAAGTCTTGTCGTGCGAGCCGTATTCTTCCGCCGCCTGCGCCATCAAGCCGACATTCGGGACGCTGCCCATCGTTTTGGGATCAAGCGCGCCGTGCCGCTTACAGAACTCGACGACCTCGTCATAGACCAGCGCGTAGCTGGCATCGGGAATCACCAACTTGGCGTCTTGCATCCCGCCTGCTGGATCGTACATCTTGCCTGAATCGCGAATGACCGGCGGGATGGAGGCATCAATAATAATG
>JABFSC010000266.1 GCA_013140885.1 Deltaproteobacteria bacterium
AAACGGCTGGCGATTGACGATCTCATCTGGCAGACCGAGCAATCGGCCAATAACGCGCGCCTCATCCTTGAACAATTCGCGCAACGGCTCAATCAACGACATCCGCATCCGCTCCGGCAACCCGCCAACATTGTGATGCGACTTGATTGTCGCCGACGGTCCCTTGAACGAAACCGACTCAATGACATCGGGATACAGCGTGCCTTGCGCCAGGAACTGCACGTCAGGAATCGTCTTGGCCGCTTCATCAAACACTTCGATGAACGTGTGACCAATGATGCGGCGCTTTTGTTCGGGGTCTTCGACATTGGCGAGCTTGTCGAGAAATTGCTGCGCGGCATCGACACGGCGGAGATTCAAGCCGAGCTTAGAAAAGACCGCCTCGACCTGCGCCGCTTCTTGATGCCGCAGCAGGCCGTTATCGACAAACACGCAGGTCAGTTGTTTGCCAATCGCCCGGTGAATCAGCAGCGCGACGACGGCGGAATCGACGCCACCGCTGAGCCCACAGACGACATGCTGATTCCCCACGCGCTGGCGGATGTGTTGTGTCTCTCGTTCGATGAACCCTTCCATCGTCCAATTGGGTTCGCAGTGACAGATACGAAAGAGAAAATTCTTGAGAACATCGAGTCCGCGTTCGCTGTGGACGACTTCGGGATGAAATTGCAAGCCGAAAAACCGGCCTGAGGCATCACGGCCAGCGGCGAGAGGCGAGTTCGCTGAATGCGCGAGAATGCGCCAGCCGCTCGGCAGCGACTCCATGGTATCGCCATGACTCATCCACACACGGGTTTCCGAGCCAGGCGCGAAGCCCGCGAACAAGTCGCTATTCTCATCGACCACCAGTTGCGCGGAGCCAAACTCGCGGCGGTCGGCTCTCCCAACGATACCGCCCGCCAATTGGTGCAGGACGTTCATGCCATAGCAAATCCCCAAGAAGGGCACGGGCACATCAAGCACCCGCGGATCAAGCATGGGAGCATCCTTGGCATACACGCTCGCGGGTCCACCGGAGAGAATGATGCCTTCGGGCTGGAGTTGGCGGATACGGTCGAGTGAGATGTTAAAGGGATGAATTTCGCAATAGACGTGCGCCTCCCGCACCCGGCGGGCGATCAATTGCGTGTATTGGCTACCAAAGTCGAGAATAAGAATCATAGTCAGCAAGAAAGCGGTCAGCGGTCAGCGGTCAGCTTAAAAGAATTTTTCTTTTCGTGCTGATAGCTGACCGCTGACCGCTGATAGCTATTTCATTCCATTCGGTAATTCGGCGCTTCCTTCGTGATAATCACGTCGTGCACATGGTTTTCGCGCAGGCCAGCGGAGGTCACTCGCACGAACTTGGCTTTCGTGCGGAGTTCGGCCAATGTCCGACAGCCGGTATAGCCCATCCCCGCCTTGAGGCCGCCGATCATCTGGTCAATCACGCCCACGAGGCTGCCTTTGTATGGCACCCGACCTTCGATGCCTTCAGGGACCAGTTTCCCCGCGCTCTCCTCGTCATCCTGAAAATAACGATTACGACTGCCTTCACGCTCGCGCATCGCTTCGAGCGACCCCATGCCGCGATAAAGTTTGTACGTCCGCCCTTGATAGAGAATGGTCTCGCCTGGGCTCTCTTCCGTGCCCGCGAACAGACTGCCAATCATGGCGACATGCGCACCAGCGGCCAGCGCTTTCACGAAGTCACCAGAAAATCGAATGCCACCATCAGCAATCACCGGTACGCCAGCAGCCGACGCGACCCGGACACTGTCAGCAATGGCCGTCAATTGCGGAACACCCACACCAGACACGACACGCGTGGTACAAATCGACGCTGGCCCCATGCCCACTTTAATGCCATCCGCTCCCGCTTCGATCAGTGCCGCCGTTCCCTCGCTGGTGGCGACGTTGCCTGCCACCACGTCAATTTTGGGAAATGCCATTTTCAAGGCGCGAATGGTGTCAATCACACTGCCGGAATGGCCGTGGGCGGTATCAATCACCAGCACATCCGCTCCCGCGTTCACCAGCGCCTCGGCCCGCGCCTCGCGGTCGTCACCCGTCCCTATCGCCGCGCCAACCCGCAGGCTGCCACGGTCGTCCTTGCAGGCGTGCGGATACTGGATGGTCTTGCGCATATCCTTGACCGTAATCAGCCCCTTCAATCGCATCCGGTCATCAACCACCAGCAATTTTTCGATCCGATGCTGATGCAGCATCTCCTTGGCTTCGTCGAGACTCACGCCAGGACGAGCGGTCACTAACCGCTCCTTGGTCATCACTTCCGACACCCGCCGATCTGGACGCTTCTCAAAGCGAAGGTCACGGTTAGTCAGAATTCCAACCAGGACCTCATCTTTCGTGACCGGGAGCCCGGAAATGTGGTAGCGCTCCATGATGCTGCGCGCCTCGGCGATGGAGATATCCGGCGAGATGGTGATCGGGTCGGTAATCATCCCACTCTCGAACTTCTTGACCTTCGCGACTTCCGCTGCCTGAATAGGGATGCTGAGATTGCGGTGGATAATGCCAAGGCCACCCGCTTGAGCCATGGTGATCGCGGTGCGCGCTTCGGTCACCGTGTCCATCGCCGCGCTAATCAAGGGAAGGTTGAGCACTAGGGAACGAGTCAGCAACGTCGTCACGTCGGCATCTTTGGGCATGAAGTCGGAGGCCGCGGGAACGAGCAACACATCATCGAAAGTCAGCCCTTCAGGAATCACCGTGGGAAGCATATTCATGCACCTCGTATAGTCCAGGTACAAAAAAGCCCATCTTTCTACACGCAGAGAGAGACGGGCTTTCCGTGCCTACGTTAGACAATGGTCACTTGCATGGCTTCTCTTAACAAACCCCTACCGATTTGACAAGCCAACGACGGGCTCTACCAGATATTGTGGTTGTCGTTCGCTTAGCGCTATGATCCCAAAGAGTGCGAAAAGTGCGAAAAATGATTGAGGAGCAACATGCACGTTGAGATTCATTGTAAAAAATGCGGGCAACAGCGTCAGGTCGATCTGGGCAGTCCGCAGAACCAAACGGTCGAAGACTTTCTGCACCTGATTCGCGAACGGTTGTCGCATAAGCCGAGCTTTGAATGTTTCGGCGGACATTTTGAGTTCGCCGCTCCGCTGCCACAATTTTGGGATATTCACTGGGACACGCTGACCGATGGTTAATTTTTTGTAGAGACGCCCCGCTGGGGCGTCTCTGTTCATCGACAGACCGAGAGTGGAGGACATAATGTCTGAACAGGGAATACCACTGAACGAATTTTTCGATGCCGCCACGGCGCCACGCGCCTCACAAGAAGTAGAACGGTGGCGCAATAATGCGCTCTACATCCCGCCCTTTCGCATCGTGCGCTGGCGGGTGGTCGATGAACAGTGGGAAGGGCGCACGGCGATTGATGCGCTTGTGGTCGTGGAGATTGACGGCTCCGAGGACTTCGGAGCGGCGCAAGGCGTGGGCGGCGTCAACGCGCTGGATAACGCCTTGCAACGGGTCCTGAGCAAACATTTTCCCTTTCTTGAAGGGGTGCGCGTCATGGAGTCGTATACGCACCGTGGCGGCGAGGGCACGGCGGCGGAAGTCGTCTCGGTACAGAAATTTAGCGATGGGAAGCACCAGTGGAGCACGATGCGCACGTCTCGTGACCTCTTAGCCTCGGCCTGGATGGCCCTGGTGGACGGCTACGAGTGGATTGTCACCAATAGTTTACGAAAAAAAGTGTGACGAGGAGAAAAAGGAATCATGGCACAGACTGTCGATTGGTATTATCACCGCCCTGGCTGAGTGACCTGTGGCAAAACGCGAGAGTTTCTTGCGCAAAAAGGCATTACGGCCAAGACCATCATTGATGCCCGCAAAGAGCGTTTCGGCGCCGAGGCCGCGTTGAAGTTGACGGAAGAGGTATCGGAAGTGATCGCGGCGAAAGGCAAGAAAGTCGTGCGCTTCAATTTGGCGAAGGACAAACCCAGTCGCGACGACCTCCTCGCCGTGTTGATGGGACCTTCGGGCAACTTACGGGCCCCTACCCTGCGCAAAGGCAAGAAATTGCTGGTGGGGTTTGAGCCGACCGCTTATGCCGAGGTCTTGGGATAAAGTTCGGGAGTGGAAGGAGCACCATGAATACCGCGTACGCACTCGAAAACGAAATCGAAACATCTCCCCGGCTGTGGACTCGTGAAGAGTATTACAAAATGGCCGACGCGGGCGTCTTCCATCCCAAAGAACGGGTAGAGCTGATTGGAGGAAGGATCATCACCATGCCCCCGCAGAACAGTCCGCACTTTACCGCGCTGAGCTTAGTGAGAGATACTCTTCACACTATTTTTCCCACTGGGTACGCCATACGAGTACAAGGTCCACTGGATGTCAGCCCCTCCTCTCAGCCTGAACCTGATATCGCGGTCGTTCCTGGTAGCGTCCGTGATTATGCGCACGCCCATCCGACCACGGCGCTCCTCGTGGTCGAAGTCGCTGAATCGACCGTCAGATTTGATCGTGGCGAGAAGGCCAGTCTCTACGCCAGCGCGGGCGTGCCAGAATACTGGGTGGTCAATCTGCGAACCCAACGACTGGAAGTGTTCCGCGACCCCGTCCCCATGCCCGGAGAACCGTATGGGTACGGCTATCGAACCAGTGCCCAATTCATGCCGGGTGACACGGTCACTCCGCTCGCCAATCCACAGGGCGTGATTCAGATCGCGGATTTGCTGCCGTGATGAAAAGGTTCAGGGGATGCGCTGGAGCGCGCGTTCCCGCTGCCACGAGCTGACGGACTCGTCAGCCCCCATTCTTTACGCTACTCCTTCTCGTGGCTGCACGTTTTTGTGTATCCACTCGACAATGGCTTGGGTGCTCACGCCGGGGGTAAAAATCTCCTTCACCCCTGCCTGCTTGAGCGCGACGATGTCGTCCTGCGGGACGATGCCTCCGCCAAAGACGGAGACATCTTCAGCGCCCCGCGCCTTGAGCGCTTTCATCACCGCGGGGAATAACGTCATGTGCGCACCGGAAAGAATGCTCAAGCCAATAGCATCCACGTCTTCTTGCACGGCGGCCTCGGCGATCATGTCGGGGGTCTGATGCAACCCGGTGTAGATCACCTCGAAACCGGCGTCACGCAACGCCCGCGCAATGATTTTCGCGCCACGGTCGTGGCCATCGAGTCCTGCTTTTCCTACGAGAATCCGTAGCACTTTCTCTTCTGACACAGTGTCCTCCGATAAAGGCGTTCAGCAGTCAGCAATCAGCGATCAGCCAGAGAGAGGCTAGCTGTCTAACATCAGACAACAAAGAGAAGCTAAAAGCTGACCGCTGAGAGCTGATTGCTAGTTTTACAACCACGCCGGGTCGCGATACACGCCGAACACCTCACGATAGACATCGGAGATTTCACCCAGGGTGACGTTGTTTTTCACCGCTTCGATCAAATGCGGCATTAAGTTGTCGCCATTGCGAGCCGCAGCATGCACGCGACCCAGCCGTTCACGGGCCACGCCGCTGTCACGCTCGCGTTTCACCTTGCGCACCCGCTCGACTTGCCGCTCTTCCACATCGTGGGCGATCTTGAGAATCTCCATCGGACGCTCTTCGGGAATGGCGTATTTGTTGACGCCCACGATGACCTTCTCCCTGGAGTCGAGCTGCTGCTGATAGCGGTACGCCGCGTCGGCGATCTCTTTCTGTGGATAACCAATGTCGATGGCCCGCAGGATACCCCCAAGCTCATCAATACGGTGGATGTAAGCGAAGGCCTCTTGCTCCATCTTGTCGGTCAACGCCTCAATGGCCCAACTCCCACCCAATGGATCAATCGTGTTGGTCACGCCGCTTTCCTCGGCGATGACCTGCTGCGTGCGGAGCGCGACCATCACCGCCTGTTCCGTCGGCAACGCCAAGGTCTCGTCCATTGAATTGGTATGGAGCGACTGCACCCCGCCCATGACACCCGCCAGCGCCTGAATCGCCACGCGCACGACGTTATTGAAAGGTTGCTGCGCGGTCAGACTGGCCCCCGACGTTTGCGCATGCGTGCGCAGGAGCAGCGATTTGGGGTTTTTCGCGCCGAAGCGCTCCTTCATGATCTTCGCCCACATGCGACGCGCGGCCCGGAGCTTGGCCACTTCTTCGAGAAAATCGCTATGCAAATTGAAGAAGAACGACAGCCGTGGCGCGAAGTCATCGACATCCAAGCCCCGATCCACCGCGGCTTGGACATAGCCAATGCCGTCCGCCAGCGTGAAGGCGAGTTCTTGCACGGCGGTCGAGCCCGCCTCGCGGATGTGGTAGCCGGAAATCGACACCGCCTGCCAGCGTGGGGCTTTCTTAGAGCAGAATTCGATCATGTCGGCCACGATGCGCACGGCGGGATCGGGTGGGCAAATCCACTCTTTCTGCGCGATGTATTCCTTGAGCATGTCGTTCTGAATGGTCCCACCGACTTTCTCCAGAGGAATGCCGCGTTTCTCGGCTATCGCGAAATACATGGCGAGAATGATGCTCGCGGTGCAGTTCACCGTCATCGAGGTCGTGACTTTATCGAGTGGAATGTCGGCGAAGAGCCGTTCCATGTCGTCGATGCTCGACACCGACACGCCTTCGCGGCCGACTTCGCCCAGCGAGCGGTCGCTATCCGCGTCATAGCCCATCAACACGGGCATATCGAAGGCGGTGGACAGTCCGGTTTGTCCTTCAGCGAGGAGGAACTTGAACCGTTGATTCGTATCTTCGGGGGAGCCGAACCCCGCGAATTGGCGCATGGTCCACAGCTTGCCGCGATACATATTGGGGTAGACCCCACGGGTAAAGGGATACTCCCCCGGCAGACCGATCTCGTGCGCGTAGTCGCGACCATTTTGATCGTCGGGCGTGTAAATCGCTTCGATCTCCATGTCGGACAGTGTCGAAAAGCGGGTCGTGCGCTCGTCCGCCTTGGGATACTGTTGCGCTAACCATTCTTGTTTGTTCATTGACTCCTCCCTTGCTCGAAAACGTGGAACGTAAAGCGTAAACCGGAAAAAGACGCTTCTGGGTTTTTTACGTTTCACGTCTTACGTTTTATTCCTCATGTTTTTCAGAATTTTGCTTTCCTTGGGGCGATCTGTCTACTGCCGTTGGTCGATAAATTTTTTAAGGCGCGGACTAACTTCGCCGGTCTGGGTTTTACACCCAGATCAGTCATGCGGCCTGACTTTTAGCTTCCCGACGAAGGCTTGAAGACTTTCCCTGCTCAAGATCGCGGAGTCGTCGGACCTCCGCCAAAAGCCGGGGAATATCCTGACGCGCATGGGCAATAAAGTCTTGATCCGCCGGAGTCGCCCCACTCAACTCAATGTCCTCTCCTCGCGAATCACCTTCTCCTGTCATAATGAAACTATCCCCACTCGTATGGTCTCGCCCTTCTACATACGAACGCCAAGGGCCAGGGGTGGCGGCGGCGCATCGCGCATGGATGGCATCAATATCTTCGTCAGTCATCAGAGGTACCGTGTCCTTCATGGTTTCACTACTCCTGCGCGAGCGGCCGTAGATGAGAGAATGTTCGGATTTTGTCTGGTCGGAGTAAAGAGCTTCTCGGCTTGTTCAGGAGTGATTCCGTGGAGTTCACAATGAAAAGGGTTGTCCGAAGTCGGACGCCGAATCACGTCTCCCCCAGCGCGACGAATGTCTCCTATGGTACTCACTCCAATCTTTCTGTTTGGAATATTTGTCGTCAATTCTCCAAGAGTCTTATCTGCCGCACTGTTCGCGGAAACACCTCTCAGAAGTCCAGCAGCGTCGATTGTTACCCCTGCTCCTCGAATGAACCGTTCGGCGGTACAAGTTCCGCCCCTGCACGCCAAGGCACTGTCCGGGAGTCCGTTCAAGCTCAGTGCTCCAAGCCGGATCCCCTCATCGCCCAACAAACTTCGCCTGTCGCTTCTCCAAAAACGCCGTCATCCCTTCCTTCTTGTCTTCCGTCGCGAAGGAAAGCGCGAACGCATCGGCCTCGAAGCGACAGCCATTCTCTAGGTCCATATCAATCCCCGCGTTGATCGCCTCCTTGGCTTGCTGGATGGCGAATGGCGGCTTGGTCGCGAGTTTCTGCGCCAACGCCTTGGCTTCGGTCATCAGGTCCGCCAACGGCACCACTTTGTTGGCGAGCCCACACCGATACGCGGTCTCGGCGTCAATCATATCGCCACTGTAAATCAGCTCCCGCGCGCGCGGCAACCCAATCCGCCGCGCCAATCGCTGCGTACCACCGAAGCCAGGAATGATCCCCAGGTTGATCTCTGGCTGGCCAAACTTTGCTTTATCAGCGGCGATAATCAGGTCGCACGCCAACGCGAGTTCGGTCCCACCACCAAGCGCGAACCCATTCA
>JABFSC010000281.1 GCA_013140885.1 Deltaproteobacteria bacterium
GTGGTATGAGCTCAACAGCAACCAGATGTTGGCGCTCCCCTGTGCCAAGTATAACGGCACCTTCACGCAGCTCTTTGCCCGTCATCACCAGCGGCTCCGCGCAGTGTAAGAATACCCGAATGCTCCTTCGGTGAACCAGCCGTAAATCTCTGCCAACAGCTTGTGAGCTTCCTTCCTCTTGCCCTGATTCTGCCATAATCGGGCGAGGCTCATTGCTGCCCGTAGTTCCAACGATTTGGCTTGTTGGTGTTGAGCGACTTCGATTGCCTTGAGGAAACACTCCTCTGGAGAGGAATGGGCGAGTGGGTGAAGGGGTGAAGGGGAGATTTTCTCTTCTTTTCCCGTTTGCCTCGTCTCCCGTTCTCCCATTCGGAGCGATAGCTCTCCGTACAGCCGATACAACTCAGCCTCGTAAAAACGCTCTCCGCTTTTATCCATCAGCGTTAACGCTTCGGTAAGTGCGGCTAGCCCCTCCTCTGCCTGCCGCGCTTTCCCAGAGGCTTCGGCCAGCAGGGCAAAAAGATAGGTTTGTAATAGTCCTGCCCCTAGAGTTTGGTGGATGGTCAGGCCTTGGCGGATCTGGCTGATCCCCTCTTCCCTCTGGCCCTGCTCAACCCATGCCCAGCCTTGCAAGACAGTCCCTCCTGCTACCCAGTTTGGAAATCCGTGCTCTCGCGCAAGGAGGATTGCTGCCCCTGCCCACTCTTGGATCAGTGAGATTTCCCGGCGGAGCTGGTGCAATATGGCGGCAAAAAACTGGACGCCAGCCAAGCTAAAGGGAGACAACAGCTCTTGGGCCAGGGTAAGCGCCGCCTCGCTCTGCTGGAGCGCCTGGTCCGGATAGCCCAGGTGCCAGAGGACGAAGGCTGCATATACATAGGCAAGGCTAAAGACCTCCAGCTCTATGCCACCGTAGAGGAAGACAGGGGAGTCGTAGCGCTGCGCGTCATACAGGGCCAAGCTCCGCGTTAGGTGCGCCTGGGCTTCGCCAAACTCACCGAGAGGGAATAAGGTGCTGAGCATTATCCAATACGCCTCCACGAGCAAGGTCGGGTCGTGCTCCCGGTGGGCCAAACCCAGGAGTTGCTCCCCCAGCTCGCGCGCCGTGCGAATCTCGCCCCGCACATGGTGAAACGCCCATAGCCCAGCGAGGACCGGGAAGAGCTGGCGGGTCTCCCCTCCCTGGCGGCACAGCTCCCGTGCGCGGGTGTAAGTAGCTTTCACTTCCGGCGAGGAAATACCTCTGATGGCTCGTAACGGCACGCCCAGAGTGATATGCAGGAGAAGTTCTTGTTGGGCGCGCTCGCGGGTGTCGGGCAACGTGTGGAGCAGCTCTAAGGCGGTGGTCAGATGGTTGGTCGCTTCTCGATACGCATTTCGTCGGATCGCATTTTGAGCCGCCCGCTCAAAATACTGCACGGCCCGTTTGTAGTCGCGCCCGCGCTCAAAATGCACAGCCAGTTCAGCGGCAATCTCGCTCGCCTGTGCGCCGTAGGCAGCTTCCGTTCGCGCCCCGATCCGCTGATGCAGGGCGCTACGTCGCCCTATCGGCAGGCCCTCATACATCACTTCTTGATACAACGCGTGCAGAAAACCATACCGCGTGGCGACTGTTCCATCCGGCCATTCCGCTGTGCCCGCTACTCATAGGAACTGCCCGCGCCGAGCGCATGCCCCACAGCGCTCTTCCACTGCCTCCAGGGTGACTTCACCGCCCGCTGCTACCGCGGCAGCGGAGAACTCCACGCCCGCCACGCTTGCGACCTCCAGCAGGCGTTGCTCTTCGGGAGGCAATCGCTCCAACTGCTGCTCGATCATTTGTCGAATCGTCACCGGAGTCCGCAGTTCTACGGCCGTGCCATCGACTGTCCCGTGCGCGAGCAAATCCGTCACCACAGTGACCATGAACAGCGGGTTGCCCTCCGTGCGCTCATGGATCGCATGCGCGAGAGTAGGGAGAGGGGACGTAAGCAGTGCCCCAGCGGAGAACCGCATGGCCAGATACTCTCTTACCGCATCTTCCGTCAGCAACCGCATTGCCAGTTCCTCACACTGCCCGTGGAGTTGCAGTTCCTGCTTCATGGCTCGCAGCGGGTGCTCGCTGATAATCACGTCCACGGGCCGATACGTGCCAATGACAAGCAAGCGTGCGGCTTCGCGTCGCCGGGCTAGCAGCGCGAGCAGCTCTAATGTCGACGGATCGCTCCAGTGTAAATCTTCCAGCCACAACACCAGGGGGCGCTCGGCAGTGATGGCCTCAATAGCTTCCGTCATCTCCCGTAACATCCGCTCCCGCGTCGCGCCTTGCACTTTGCGTTGTACGGCTTCGAGTTCTGTTGCGTTCAGTAACGTCGGCATCTGTACCAACCACGTCGGTGCGTGCTGATTGAGTAAAGCTATCAGACGTTCGCCACCCGGCTCGCGACATAGTCGCCCCAACGCTTCTAAGATGGGCATGTACGCTTCACCTGCGCCGTATTGCTCGATGCATTGGCCCCGGCCTGGGGTGATGAAAATGGGGGAAAAGACGGAGGAATTTCCCATGCTGACTGTCGCGATTTTTGTTCCGGGAGTGGTGAAGAGAAACACGGCCTTCTATAGTCGTAGGGAGAGAGTCGCCTGGGAGG
>JABFSC010000146.1 GCA_013140885.1 Deltaproteobacteria bacterium
TTCTTAGGGTCCGTGGCTTCAAGCAGTTCAATCGTGAAGTCGTACAGATCAAGCACCGCGAAACGAAACCCGCCTCCGCGTGCTTCGGTGACGTAGCGAAATTTGGCGCCCAGGATGCCCTCGAAGAATTTTCGGGCCTGGTCAATGCTGTGCACCGCCACGGCGACATGGTCGAGACGGCCAATCGGTTCAGTTGGCATGCGCGTTCCTCCTCGGCAGGGTTGTGCCTCTTTTAAGAAACCGGGGCAAGAGTGCTCCACGCCGCCTTGTCGAATGTGGCGAGGAGTTCCATAATAGCAGCGGGAGGAAATGGATTATGACAGACGCAAATGTGATGACCGCGGGAGCTGGCCCGAGTCGATGGCAGGCGTGGGTGGAAGCCTCACGCCCCTTTTCGTTCACCGCATCGGTCACACCGGTCCTCATTGGCACGGTGTTGGCCATGATCGACGGCCCCTTCTTCTTTGGTCGCTTCTTATTGGCGCTGATTGGGTCGCTGTTCATTCAGATCGGCACCAACATGATTAACGACTACTACGATTATGTGAACGGCGTCGATACGCCAGAGACGCTGGGGCCAAGCCAAGTCATTCAGCGCGGGCTGCTGACCGCGAACGAAATGTATTGGGGCGGCATTGTCACGTTTGGCATCGGCAGTGTCTGTGGGCTCATTCTGGTCGCGTTGTGTGGGTGGCCGGTGCTTGCCTTGGGGTTGGTCAGCGTCCTGGCTGGCTACTACTACACCGCCTCACCGCTGTCGCTGGCCTACATCGCGCTCGGTGAAGCCACGGTCTTTATCTTCATGGGACCTATCATCGTGATCGGGGCCTATTTCGTGCAACGCGAACTGTTCACGCTCTCGTCCCTCCTGATTTCCTTACCAGTGGGCTGTTTAGTGACGGCCATTCTCCATGCCAACAACATTCGTGATTTGCAGTCCGACAAGGAACGGGGCAAGCAAACGCTGGCGACCGTGATTGGTCGCAACGCCGCCTGTTGGGAACTCGCGGGCCTGGTGTACGGCGCTTTTGTGCTGACGATCCTCCTCGTGCTGTTGGGCTATGCGCCGTGGTGGATCTTGTTGACGTTCGCGACGTTGCGGCACGCCATCCCAGCGGTCCGTATCCCGTTTGGCTCCGACAAGGTGGAAGATGTGAACGCGGCCCTGTTCTATACCGTCAAGCTCCACCTGGAGTATGGCGTGTGGCTGATCGTCGGCTTGCTGCTCAGTCTGCTCTTCAGCTAGTGGGCACCTAGATTGACAGCGCCCAGACGCAGTCTTACCTACTGAAAGAACAGGAGGAAAAACACCATGATGCGTACCACATTGTTACTGGGTGCCCTCACCGGGCTGATGATGGCCATCGGAAATTACTTCGGTGGCTCGCACGGCATGATGATCGCCTTGATCTTCGCCTCGGTCAGCAATCTTATTGGCTACTGGTTTTCTGACAAGATCGTCTTGCGGATGTACAGCGCTCGCGAAGTGACCGAATCGGAAGCCCCGCGCTTATACCAGATTGTCCACAACCTCGCGCTCGGCGCGCGGATGCCGATGCCCAAAGTCTACATTATTCCCGGCGACAGTCCCAATGCCTTCGCCACTGGCCGTAATCCGCAACATGCGGCGGTCGCGGTGACCGAAGGGCTCATGCGCATGATGGACGAGCGTGAGATCACCGGCGTCTTGGCGCACGAATTGGCGCACGTGCAAAATCGCGACATCTTGATTAGCTCGATCGCGGCGACGTTGGCGGGTGCGATTATGATGTTGGCCGACATGATTAAGTGGGGCGCGATTTTTGGTGGGTTCCGCCGCGATAGTGACGAAGAAGGCGGCGCTGGGATTCTTGAAATGATTTTGCTGCCCATCGTGGCGTCGTTCGCGGCGATGCTGATTCAGATGGCGATCTCGCGGTCGCGTGAGTTTTCCGCCGATGCCACTGGCGCGCGCATGTGTGGGGACCCGTTGGCGTTAGCCTCGGCGTTGCGCAAGCTCGGCATTGCCTCACAGCGATTACCGATGGATGCCTCACCACAGACCGCGCACATGTTCATCGTCAACCCGCTGTCGATGGGGTTCATCACCAAGATGTTCAGCACGCATCCGCCGCTGGAAGAGCGGATTGAGCGGCTGGAAGCGATGGCGGGGCGGCGCGCGTAACCCACCCGTAGGCTTCCTGCGATCCCCCTCACCCTGACCCTCTCCCAGCCGGGAGAGGGAACCTGGAAGCACCCTCTCTGCTCTTATTCCTCTCTGGAGCGCGCCACTGCTGGCGGCGCGCTCAGAAAAAAGCGCACCACCGCCAGCATTGATAAAACACCGCCCTACTTAATCGCGATCGCATTCAACGGACTGCCCACCGCGTGCGGAATGTTGAGTGGCGGCGCGACCCACAAGAACTCATACGCCCCGTCGGCGGCGCAATCCTTCGCCAGTTCATCAAACGTGAAAATCTCTCCCAGCGATAACCCAATGTCGCGAATCGCGATTTGATGGAATAGACGTTATCGGAAATAAGGTTTTAGGCTCATCGTCGCAGGCGACGCTTGCGATGGTGAACGCGCAAATTGTGCAACCCTGTCGCTAATTCGATGAAACGATCCGAGCAGTCAGGAGAAGTG
>JABFSC010000406.1 GCA_013140885.1 Deltaproteobacteria bacterium
CGTAGAGTTCGCGCGGATCTCGAAAGACACCTTCCGTTCCTCAGGATCGACTTGGAGATTGAAGTTCTCGTCCACATGGCCATAACCATAGCGGTATGGACGCATCACATCGTCGCTCGACCCAAATGCGGTTGATAATTTGTCGATTCGCAAAAACCGCATCACGACTTTCCTTTCACTATAGAGATCCAATACCCCGTTCGTCCCCGTCCAGTTTTGAATCGACCGCCCAATCTGATTTTGTGTTTCCTGGGTACAACCAACACCGAGCAGTAATATTGGAATTAGTGCCGTCAAACCTCTCCACAGCCTGAGATAGGTCATGCTATCACTCCTTATGAAGCTAACAGGGTAAGCGGAAGGGGTTCCGCCGTCTGTGAGATTCTTGCTCCACCTGTTGGAATCCTGCGACAATCGTGGGTGAGGTTCCCAAGTTGTTGATTCACGAAGAGAGCAGGGTCATCGTTTGCCGGTGCAAGGCGGAAGCGAAGAGCGCGGCTCTTGGGCGGGAGGCAAGGCGCACCGACGTTCCGATGGACCCGAAGATACGGCGAATTATGAACCTGCCGGGAGCCACCCTCCGACGAACCCCGCTCGGCGCAGGCCCCTCACGAGGTATGGGCAATTCCGTGTCAATTGCCACACTAACCCCGTGCGATGATTTTCGATCATCAAAATAATCGGGCCTTGATCAATCCCATAGAGCCACGGGGATATCCAGCCGTTGGCTTCGCCGGGTACGGGAAACGTCGGGTTAAAAGAGGCTCTGAAGCTGTATAAGTCCGTCTCTGTGAGTTTTTCCTTATGAAGCGCATAGTCAACCGCGGGCCAGACAATTTCAGGCGCGAACGGGAGCGACGACACCACGGCCCAGGGTGCGAGCGTTCCGTCGTCGGGACCATACGGTATCCCGCGGTCCAAGTACCCAAAGAAGTGGCGCTCGATGCCGTTGATTTTCAGAGTGGTTGGACCGGGCCCATCACTCGCGGTAATGCCCCAACAGTCGCGACCATACCCCGTGAAATCAAGGGGGTTGTCGATGGCATATTGTCGTTGGGCATAGGTGGCACGGCGACTGTTCTCAAAATAGTCTATGCCCTTCTCGCGCATGAAGGCGTCCGTGATGCCACGAAAATCAATCCACACATGCGAGAGTTGATGCGCGAACAACGGACCGGCGTACAGATATTCTTGCCTGCAGTACGTGCCCCACCGGTAGGTGGATGCCCACGCGGTATAGCTGCTCTCCGGCAGCGGATGCGTCGGTGAACCTAACCCCAAGACGTACAATAGGAGGGCTTCGTTGTACCCTTCCCAGCGATACTCCAGGAAGCCACTTTCCGGCTTCCAGCCGTGTGTCAGGGTCAAGCCGCCATCTTGCGCCCATTGCCAATCCGCGCGGCGATAGAGCGCGTCGGCGAGGGACCGAATTTCACGCTCCTCGGCGGTCGGCGCGTCAAAATACATTCCCGCCGTCAACGCGCCGGCAAGCAGAAAGCCGCTATCGACGGTTGAAAGCTCGCAGTTCCAGGCCCGCCGTCCGGTCCGCATATCAAGGAAGTGATAATAAAATCCTTTATAGCCTGTCGCCTCAGGGTCCTTGCCTTGCGCACTCCTCCAGAAGAAACGCAGGGTCGTCAGCGTGCGTTTCACCGCGTCCGCACGCGCCATAAACCCTCGCTCTACTCCCACCGAGTAGGCCGCCAGCGCGAAGCCGATAGCCGCAATACTGGCTGGCCAATTGGGGGCGGTTTTGTCCTTCACCAGTCCAAGCGGGGAATCCGTCTCCCGCAGAAATTGGTGGAAGGAATCCCGCAGCAGCTTTTCAACAGTGGCTTCGATGGTGAGCGGACTTTTGCTCATGACGTTCTTTGACCAGCTCCCCCGGCAAGCGCCCCGTTCACGAGAGCCTGAGCCTCATCGTCTTTGTCCGCGCTTCCATAATTCCCTCACCACCTGGGCTCTTGACAAAATCGGTACTCTCACTTGATCCCCCTCACCCTGCCCCTCTCCCATCCGGGAGAGGGAACCTGGAAGCCCCAGCGCTGCGATTACTGAATGTGATCGTCAAAATTGATGAGATCAGCGTATGTCTGGTCGGCTCAAGCCACCTGCCGGGCACCCGTCAAGGTTGGCGGCACGACGGGTGGCGCGACCGAAACTGGCGGTGACATGGGCGCGCTCGCCGCGCGCGCGTTCAGCGCGGCCTGGATCATGAGGAACTCGCCCAGATTTTCGGAGGTGACCAAGCCGACTAGGCGCGCCTGGCGCAACACGGGCAGCGTGTGGCACGCGCCCTCCTGCTGGCGCGCGAACACGGTCTCCAGCATGTCGCCGGCGTCCACGGTGTGGAACTCGCGCCGCATGATGGTCTCGACCCGCGTGATACGGGGCTGTTGCGCGAGGGCCTTCAACAGGTCCGCCCGCGTGAGGATGCCGATCACCTGGTCTTCGGCCAGCACGGGAAAATCTTGTTGCGAGCCTTGCAGAATCAGCTCCACGGCACGGTCAAGCGTGTCGCCAGGGGAGAGCGTGCGGAACTCGGTGAGCATCGCGCGACTGATGGGGATGCCCGCCAGCGCGGATTTCATCAGCACGAGGCTGGCTTCCTGCGTCGCGGCG
>JABFSC010000278.1 GCA_013140885.1 Deltaproteobacteria bacterium
CCGTGACTGAACGGACCCGCGAAATTGGGTTGCGCATGGCGGTGGGCGCGAAAGCCCGTCATATCCTGTTGCAGTTCTTGGTCGAGGCGATGATGCTGAGCATGGTCGGTGGGCTGCTCGGCATCGCCCTGGGGATCGGCAGCGCGCGTGCTGTCGCGTATTTCGCCCATTGGCCGAGTCTTGTCTCGCCCGCCGCCGTGCTGGGCTCGTTCGCGTTCTCTGGTGTCGTCGGGATCATTTTTGGTTATTATCCCGCCTATAAAGCCTCGCGCCTCAACCCGATCGAGGCGCTCCGTTACGAATGAGCCAATAAGGAAAAGGCACTCAATCCCCCTCACCCTAGCCCTCTTCCAGCCAGGAGAGGAAATGAAAACACGATTAACGAATGAGCTATTTCCTCACGCTTCCACAGGTGCGGCTCCATTATCTGGAATGGGGGAACCCCACCGCTCCCGCGCTTGTGCTCCTGCACGGCGGCGCCGCTCATGCGCATTGGTGGGACCACCTCGCGCCGCTGCTGGCTCAGCAGTATCACGTGATCGCGCTGGACCTGCGTGGACATGGCGATAGCGGTTGGGTCGTTCCGCCCGCCTACGAAATCGAAGATTATGTGAGCGACTTGGAGAGTGCCTTTGCCGCGTTACACCTCGACTCCCCCGTGTTGCTGGGTCACTCCTTGGGTGGGTTTATCGCGCTGACCTACGCGACTCGTCATGCCGCCTCCCTCCGCGGACTGATCGTGGTCGATATGGGATTGCGCTTGCGGAGCAGTCGCACCATGCGATTTCTGCGCAATATGCCCTCACCTCACTATGAGAACGAGGACGCCGTGCTGCGCCGCTTCCAATTATTCCCCAGCGAAACCGTGGCCACGCCTTCCTTGCTCCACCACATTGCCCGCACCAGCGTCCGGTCACGGGAGACCGGAGGGCTGACACTGAAGTTTGACCGCGCGACGATGGGGCGATCTCCACGCGATGTCTCCGCGCTATTAGAAACTATCACTTGCCCAACGCTACTCCTCCGTGGTAGTGACAGCCAGCATTTGACAGCGACGACGATGGCTGAAGTGGTCACCCGCTGTCCGCACGCGCGGGGAGTCGAGATTCCCCGCGCGGGACATCAGATGTTCCTGGACAATCCGCCGGCGTTTCTGAATGCCGTGCGCGATTTTCTTCGCGAAGAAGTGGAGGGGCGTATATGACAGACCTGATTCACCGGGCCGCGCAGGCGCTTCGTTCAGCCCGGAAAACAATCGCGCTGACGGGAGCTGGAATCTCCGCCGAGAGTGGCATTCCAACGTTTCGCGATCCAGGTGGGTTGTGGGACCGCTACGACCCGGAAGAGTATGCCACGATCGAGGCGTTTCGCCGCACGCCAGGCAAAGTCTGGCGCATGATGAAAGACTTCACCGAACTCAAGACCGCACGTCCGAATCCTGGTCACTATGGGTTAGCGCAACTGGAGCAGATGGGGTTTCTGCGCTGCATCATCACGCAAAACGTGGACAACCTGCATCAAGACGCGGGCAGCCGCGATGTCATTGAGTTTCACGGCAACATGCGGCAGGTGATCTGCCAGCAATGCGACAAGACGCTGCCACTCGAAGACATCTCGTTAGAGACGCTCCCCCCGTATTGCTCCTGCGGAGGCGTATTCAAGCCCGCGGGCGTGTTCTTTGGCGAACCGATTCCGATGCACGCGATGCTGCGCTCGCAAGAAGAGGCGCAAAGCTGCGAGGTGATCCTGGTGATTGGCACGTCCGCCGTTGTGTATCCTGCCGCGGACATTCCGCGCGTTGCCAAAGAAGCCGGGGCGCAAGTCATTGAGATCAACCCAGAACGCACAGACCTGACCAGCGGCGTGTCGGATTTTCTCATTCAAGAAAAAGCCGGGGTCGCGATTCCCCAGATCGTTGCCGCGATTCGGGCGATGGCGTCTTGAAGAAGGAACCGGAGAACCGGAGAGGGGGAGAATCGGGGAAGGAAAAACGTTCCTTTGGGTTCTCCAATTCCCCGTTTCTCCGATTCTCCGGTTCGTCTTCAGCGTCTCTCTGACTTCCTGTTCCACTACTGCAAAGGGGTACCGATAATGAGCTGGCCACCACGCTACACGATTCTGCTGCTCCTATTTCTCCTGTCACTGGTGAACTACATCGACCGCGTGAACATCTCGCTCACCGCGCCAGTGATGATGCCCGAACTCGGATGGGATACCGCGTGGTTCGGTGTGGTCTTCTCCGCGTTCACCTGTGGGTACGCCGTATTCATGATTCCCAGTGGCTTGCTCGCTGATACCCGCAGTCCGAAAATGCTGTTGGCCATCGCTTGTTTTGGCTGGTCATTTTTCACGCTGCTCACGCCGTTGGGACAACATGCGTTTTCCTTGATGCTGGCGATGCGCTTTCTCGTCGGCATGTTTGAGGCGGTCAGTTTACCCGCCGCGACCGTCGTCAATATGCGCTGGGTGCCGAAGCACGAGATGGGCGTCGCGCAGATGATTAGCTTGTCGGGCATCTATGCCGGACAACTGATCGCCTATCCGATCGCCACGTGGATCATGGAAAATTTCTCCTGGCACGCGGTTTTTTACTTCAACGCGGTGGCGGGTTTTGTGTGGATCGCGATCTGGCTCCTCTACGGATCGGATACGCCCCCGCGGAGCGCGAGTGAGCAGGCCACTATCGACGCCAGTCCGCAACCGAAGGTGAAAATTCCGCTGAGCGCCTTACTGGCGACGCCAGCCGTGTTGGCGCTCACGCTCGCCTATTTCTTCTGGGCCTACGGGTTGTCGATGGTGGTCGCGTGGCTCCCCACCTACTTGATGAAGGCACGTGGGTTCTCATTACGAGAGATGGGGCTGGTGGGCATGCTCCCTGTTGCCGGCGGATTGATCGGTGTGCTCGGTGGTGGTGCGTTGTCCGATGGGCTGGCCAAACGCGGAGTGAGCCTGACGTGGGCACGTAAAGGCGTGCCCGCGCTGATGATCGCGTGTTCGGCGCCGTTTCTCGCCGTGGCGGCGGTGATCGAGTCGCCCATCCAGGCCGTGTTCGCCTTCGCGGCGTTTCAATTGCTCACCACGCTGGGACTGGTGGCGTTTTGGAGCATCCCAGTCGAAATGAACACACGGCTGGCGGGGTCCATCGCCAGCATCATGAATTTTGGTGGCAACTTTGGTGGCTTCTTTAGTCCGATGGTCGCGGGCTATCTAGTCAGCAAAACCGGGGACTGGGCGTTGCCTTTTTATACCGCCGCGGCGGGCTGTTTGATCGGCGCGGCGGTGTTAGCGCTGGTGCCGGTCCGGCTTGTGCGATTCCCCGCATTCGATGATTCCGCTGAACCGCCCGCACGGCACGCCACGGCGGGATGAGTGTTCACTCTCTCACGTCCGCATCTTGTAGGAAGGAACCTTATGAAATTCATTCTCCATCTTGGTCCTGTTGTGCCCGCTTCTCCGGCTGAACGCGAACGGCTCCGTCCCATCGCGCATCGGACCGACAAAATCCAGCTCATGCTCGGTGAGATGGTCGAACTCGCGCAACTCGCCGAGCAGGTGGGGTTCGACATTCTCACCTATTCGGAACATCACTTCTTTTCCGATGGATTGATCGCGGGGTCCAATCCCACGCCACATCTCATCAATCTGGCGGCCAAGACCAAGCGCATCAAGCTGGGGCCACTTGGCTATGTGCTTCCCACATGGGACCCGATCCGACTGGCGCTCGACATCGCGTGGGCGGACCAAATCACCCAGGGACGGGCAGTCGCGGGCTTCGCACGCGGAGTGTTCCCACATTGGGTGAATACCTTGGGGCAACACTACCATGTTCAACCATCGGTGCTGAGCAAGGAGGCCGAGCTGCATAATCGCGAAGTATCCCAAGAATTGTTCGAGATCATCAAGCTCTGTTGGAAGGACGAACCGTTTTCGTTCAATGGCAAGTATTACCGCGTGCCCAATCCGCCGGAAGGGATGAAATGGCCAGCGGCGGAAGCCGCGCGTCGGCTTGGCGCGCCGGGGGAGATTGATGAAGATGGGTGGCTACGCAAAGTATCGCCAGTGCCGAAGCCGTTTCAGAAGCCGCACCCGTTGCTGCTACAGGCCATGACGTTGACCACGGAAACCATCGCGTGGACCGCGCGGGAGGGGATAGTGCCAATGATCTTCTTGCCCTTTCCTGACATGGCGATTCAGGGGGCCGGCGTGTACCAACAGGAAGCGTTGAAAGCGGGGCGGGTGTTGAAATTAGGCGAGAACGTCGGGCTTGCGCGCATTGTGAGCATTGCCAAAACCAAGGATGAAGCGGTGGATATTGCCCGGCGAGGGATCATGTATTTGTTGGGCCTCTATCACTCGCACTTCTATCCGAATATCCCGACCACGATCGAGCCGGTCATTCAGGCGGGAGTTGCTTTCGTTGGGACCAAGGACGACGTGCGCCGTCAACTCGCGGAGGTGCGAGAAAAGCTCAATCCCGAATACTTTCTTGTGTTTAGCGATCAAGGTTTGCTGCCCTTGGACGAAGTGAAGCGGCAGGTGGAACTCTTCGCGGAGGTCATGCCGGAGTTTATGGACTGACAGTAAACTGCGGCACGGGGTTTGAAGAAAGCCGTTCGACACAAGGAATGCTGTTCAGTTGAGATGTGCCATAAAACGATTGCAGGTCGAAGTCATCGAGTTTTTTGACGCCTTCGTCGAAGCGTTCCGTTCCTTCAACGGAAGTCAGATCGCGGACCGCTATCTCGTCGCGTATGTTGCGGTGCGCGCGGACGGATCGATGAGCTGTCTGCTCACGCGGACGGAAGTTGCGCGCTACTTCCAATCCGTGGTTGACGGCTACTTCGGCGAAGGATGTCGCTCGTGCCGCTACAAGGATATCGAGGTTGTACCAATCGGGAGTCAGAGCGCTTTGGGTACTGTCACCTGGGACCTGCTGCGTGAGGATGGAAGAATCCTCACGACTTGGCGTGAATCGTATAATCTTGTGCGGAGAGAAGGTGGGCTACGGATTTTTGTTTCGATTGACCACTGAACGGACCTCCTCCGGGCTTCTTCAGTACGCCCAAGAACTTTAGCGAATACGGTGACGACGTCACTGTGGCGGTATCGCTCTTGTCTTGTGGGTAGACGACAACAAGTGGAGGCTAACTGCGTCGGCGAGCAGGGACGGAAAGAGCGAGGAAAGCAGGGGATTTCAGCATATCGTCGAGCGAGATACGACATTATCGTGATTCAATCCTTCAAATGCTCCGACACGCAAGCGCTGTTCGACCGGAAGCGGGTGAAACGATTCGTGAACATTGAAACGGTCGCGCGACGCAAGCTGGTTCAGTTGCATGCCGCCGCGACACTCGACTTTCTTCGAGTACCCCCGGGCAACCGACTGGAAGCCTTGAAAGGCGACCGTGCCGGGCAACACAGCATCCGCATTAACGATCAGTTTCGCGTGTGCTTCGTCTGGACGACGCGCGGCCCCACGGATGTGGAGATTGTGGACTATCACTGACGGAGAACGGACATGAGCAAAAAACTGCCCCCTATTCACCCTGGCGAGATTCTACGTGAGGAATTCATGAAGCCGCGAGGACTATCGAGCACCGCGCTGGCTCGCGCGTTGGCGGTGACGCCTGCTCGCATCAATGAGATCGTACGAGAACGGCGTGGCATTAGTGCCGACACCGCGCTCCGACTCGCGCGATTTTTCAAGACCGACGCGCAGAGCTGGCTGAATCTGCAAATGCACTATGACATTCAGTGTGCCGAAGACGCCGCAGGCCGCGCCATTGGCCGTATTCGGCCATTGCAGGAGGATGAACTGAGAGCGGGCTAGCGTCAATGCACACGAACGACATCCAAATTGGTACTGCCGCTGACGCGCGGGAAATATCGTGTCAGGGAAGAGAGTGAGCGCGGCAAATGCGGTGACCACGTTGCCGTGACGGTATTGCTCTCGTCCTGTGAGTAGACGACAACAAGTGAAGGCCAATGGCGTCGGTGGCGGATGGCCTGCTCCCTTCGGTCGCTTTATGGCGCATGGCTCATTCGCCGCGCGCACTCTCTCGCGGGGAATCTCGTGCGATAAGCCATGCGCCATAAGCCAAACAACCGAAGGGGGCGCACTATGCGTCGCCCGTTGTGTTATGCCGCCAATTCCGCCAACGCCGCCGGATTACTGACCGGCTCAGGCTTGCCACCACGCAACGGCACCGAGCCGGGAGTTCGCTGAAACGGATCAACAAGCCCTAACTTCTTGCCATGCTCCCGCAGGGCGGGAATCACATCGCGGTTCAGCAGGTCCAAACAGCGCTGGCGATCCGGGAACGGCACCGGCCCATCCAACCAGAACGAGAAAATGCCCGGACGCAGAACGTCCATCACTTTCTTGAGCTTGGGGATCACGGTGTCCGGGGTGCCAGCGATCATCACCATGTCTTTCAGCACATCGGGATAGCCAGAGTAGATGATCTTCTTGACCGCTTCGATGGCTTCCACACTTTCTTCTCCACCCTCACCATAGAGGGGCTTGGCCGAGGCATTGGCACCAAAGTTCGTTTGCGCGAGCCGCCGGGTGGCTTCTTTTGAGTTATAGCCCGGAGGAAACATCCACTCCGGTCGCGCGAAGTGAGCGAAGGCGCCACCGAACAGAATGCGTTTGCCCAGTTCCTCGGCCCGTTCTTGCGTGTCGGCCACCATCACCGGTTGTAAGTAACCAAAATTCTCCGGCCCAGCTTGATACCCTTCACGGGCCGCGGCCTGGCTGTAAAAGTCCCACAACTCCAACGTCGGCTCTAAGCGCGTTGCCAACGCCACGTAGGGATAGCGCCGTTTGGCGCACCAGCGCGCGGTGTCCGGACTAATGAGTCCTGGAATCCAAAACGGCGGATGGGGCTCCTGCAGGGGCAGAACCCAAGGGTTGACGTGACGGAAATGGAAATGCTTGCCTTCGTACCGGAACGGGCCGGGCGTGGTCCACGCCTTGATGATAAAGTCGATCCCTTCCTCGAACATCTCGCGGTTGTAGGCCGGATTCGCATTATTGGCGAGTTGTTCCGACCCCGCGCCGCGCACCCATCCCGTAATCATGCGCCCATTGGAGATCAGGTCGATCATCGCCAGCTCTTCCGCCAACCGCAGCGCATTCGCCACGGTGGGGACCGGGTTCCCCAGCAGGGCAATGCGGATGCGCTTGGTCGCCTTCGCGATCACCGACGCTTCCACGTCCATGACCGCCCCCAAGCAGAACGGAGTGCCATGATGCTCATTCAACATGACGCCATCGAAGTTCATCAGTTCGGCATCGGTGTAGATTTTTTCGTCCAAGTATTGATTTAATATCTTCGCGCCATGCTTGCGGTCAAAAAAGCGGTTCGGCGTGCCATAAAAGCTGCGTTTCCGCACGATCTCGTTTTCGAGCTCGTGATATCTCTTCGCATCAGTTTCCAAGTCGTAGTGATAAGCGCGTTCCGTAAACCACATGAAGTGCATTGGTGTTCTCCTCCTGTTTCGTCCAAAGGGTGTGTTCTTCTTTAGAGAATTGACGGCAAATGTTCAATCTCCGCCCGGTGTGGACTAGAAACTGGGTCAGTCTGATGACCAACGTGGCACCCAACCCATGAAAATTTTTTTCTCCGCGCGCCTCTTATTCCTTGACACATCAAAAAAAATTGATACATACACAACATGGCTAGTGTGGTAACAAAGGAGCTGTTCCCTCAACGTGAGGCTTCCCTCACACAGGCGGCGCGTTGGTTTCACGCGCTGTCGGATGAAACACGCTTGCGGATTATCGATCGCCTCAGCGCGGGCGAACAGTGCGTGTGCGACTTGACGGATATTCTAGAAACCGGACAGTCTCGCCTCTCATTCCATCTCAAAATTCTCAAGGACGCCGGCATCCTCAAGGATCGTCGAGAAGGACGATGGGTCTATTACTGTCTGAATGCCGAGGTGGTCGAGGAACTCGGACAATTCGTCAGCGGCCTGAAAACCTGCTGCCGCCGCGTGCGGTCGGCTTCACGGTGTTGCGAGTAGCCCCCTTTTTTGCCTTAACCTATCAACATTTATTGATATGAAAGGAGCACGACCATGAACACGTTCCACGTTGCATTGACAGTGAAAGACCTTTCCACCGCGATCGAGCACTACAAGAAAATCCTTGGCATCGAACCCGCGAAGGTCAAAGCGGATTACGCGAAATTCGAGATCGCCGATCCGCCGGTGATTCTCTCGCTGAACCCCGGTCATGGTGAGCCGGGAACCGTGAGCCATCTCGGCATTCGCTATACCGATAGTGAAACCGTCATCGCGGA
>JABFSC010000485.1 GCA_013140885.1 Deltaproteobacteria bacterium
TGCGGACCGTTTCAACATAGTACTACTCCTTTCAGAGAATGCTGTATTTTAGCGGAAGTTCGGCTTGTCTGTCGGTAATTTGTGGCGGTTTGCGGCCCGCATGTATGGCCTGAATCTGCGCTTGGACCACGGGTAACTGGAGATTTTTGCGTTCGATGACCCAGGGCGCTCCCGGAACGACTTGGCGAGCCGGTAAAATCCCCTCCTTTAGAAGGCGTTTAATGACAGTACCACTCACTTGGAGTTCTGCAGCGGTCTCTTGCAAGGTCAACCACTCCCCCTTTTTCTGATAACTGGGCAGTCGTCGTTCATACCGTACATTATATATATGATGTACACGCCAGGTCTGTCCTTGTCCTGTCCGATAGCCCAAGCGATTGAGGACCTGGGCAATCATCTGAGCCGTACAGATTTTGGACAACTCTTCGATCAGTTCAATGGCTTTGTCGTCAGCGACACGACGGTGATGTCCTGTACCATTGCGGGGTACCCGTAATTCTGTGTGTACTCCGCCTTTCCAATGGAGATGGAGAAGTTCCTGCGCAGGCTCTTCCACGCGGTCGATCACAATTTCTTCAATCACCGTGCGCAGAATCCGTTTTTTGAGTTCCACCGGTGCGGCGGGATGCTGCCATAGTAACGAGAGATCGCTTCCCAACATTAATAACTGTTCTTTTTGGGGAGGATTGAGTGGTTGAGGAGGAGCAAGGGCGTGTAACCGCGCCTCCACTTCCGCCACCTTCGCCAAGGCTTGGTTCCAACGCGCCTCCAGTTCACTGGCGACGAGTCGATTGTCGGGATCGACCGCATCAAACTGTCGCTGTGCACGGTGCGCTTCGTAGTGCGCTCGCTCCACCGCTAAAGTCAGGGTTTGGCGAATCTGCGTTTGCTCACGGCCAACTTCTGCCTCTGCCGCCAAGGCGGCCTGAATCCCGGCGGGTTGAATCGCCGCCAAGACCTGTTCCACGACGGCTTGGTCTATCCGCAGGCTTCCGACCGATAAACACGCCGCCGATCCGCGATTCACTCGTCCCCCGTGACACCCATAGCGTGGCACCCGGCCCCCATTCCCACCATACGCAACAAAGAGCATCCGGCCACACCGTCCGCAGCGTAACAATCCGGAGAGCAACGCCGCTCCACTTTTTGCGGCGCCAGTATTGTTCCCTTCTCGTTTGGCCAGATTCGCCTCCAAGATCTGCTGATTCTGACAATACTCCTCCCAGGAGATGTAGCCGTCGTGATGGTCCCGCAGCAAGACCGACCAGTCTTCCCGTGCTTTGCGGCGGCGGGTGGTTTGCTGCAGCCGTCCGTCAATCAGTGTTCGCTGGAACTTCGTGCGCCCATAGGCGAGGGCGCCCGCATAGATGGGGTTACGTAACATTTGGTGAATACGACTCTCCCCAGGTAACTGCCACACGATCTCCTCACCCCTTGTGCTGGGCATAATCGCCGGGACCCGAATCTGCGCATCGCGCAACCACAACATCGTCTGGCGCGCACTGCCCAACTCCCGGAACTTCTGAAACACCAACTGCACGGCCTGTTGCACGTGGCGGTCGGGCACTTTCACAATCTGATCCTCGTCCGTGCGCACGAACCCGATCGGCACTTGCCAGAGGACACAGCCTCGTCTCACTTTCTGTTCAAACGCTTCCCGGGCTCGTTGCCGCAACAGGTTTAATTCAAACTCACTCATTGTGCCTTTCACCCCTAATACGAGCCGATCATTGATCAGCCGCGGGTCGTAAATCCCGTCATCATCAATTAACAAGGTCTCCGTCATCGCACACAGATCGATCAGATGATACCAGTCGCGATTATTGCGCGCGAGGCGCGAGGCCTCTAACGCGACGACTGCCCCCGCGGCTTTTTGACACACCGCCGTCAACAGGCGACCAAACCCGTGCCGCTCTTGGGTCCCGGCTCCTGTGACTCCTAAATCGTCATCGATCACCACCACTTTCGCAAAGCCCAGCTGGGTGGCCCGTTCCGTTAAGGCGTACTGCCGCAGCAAACTCTCCCGATGATGACGGACTTGGTGGCCACTGGATTGCCGGACATAAACATAGGCGGCGCGGGTGAGATGTTCAGGCTTAATCTTCTCGTTCATATTCCCTCCTGGAAAGCGTTTCACTCTCCATCACCGTTTGTAACAATTGCACGCAAAGCTCTTGACACTCTTGACGAGTAGGCTCAGGGAGTTGTTCCCAAAGATCGAGACGGCTGAATGGGAGCAGGCGTTGATGAGTCTGTGGACGGGTGCGATCGCGCATGGTCCTCTCCTGTCTGTTGAACGATGCGTTTTCGGCTAGCGCCCCTGCGACTCGTAAGCAAGGGCTGACTATCTATGAGGTGACGCAATTCCAGTAAGGCAGCAATGGCCAGACGAGGCTGGGGTTCATCCCTGAGGTGTTGGCATGCCACTGGATCTAACATCCAGCTCGGGATCGCTACCTGGACTTCATCCCGGAGCTCAATGACAACTTGATCACTTGTGTATCGCCGCAACCGGCGAATGAATGTGCCGTGTTCTCCATAAAACGGATGGTGATGATAATGAATGGTGACTGTGGGCCCTTCATGGGCAGTATGCTGATGAGTACCG
>JABFSC010000619.1 GCA_013140885.1 Deltaproteobacteria bacterium
TCCAGTGCAGGTCTTCGCCCACCAGGACAATGGGTTTCCGCTTGGCGAGCGCCAAGAGCCACGCCAACAAGACTTGCAACAGGTGGTGACGTCGTTGGGGCGGCGAAAGAGGGAAAGCGCGATAGGAATCGGGGAGTGGGAGGGACAGCAAACTGGCGAACAGGGGCACCGTGGTGCTGAGAGGGAACTTCGCCCGCTCGCAGCCGCGTTCAAGTTTCTCGAGTTTGGTTTGCGGGTCATCGTCACGTGAAAATTGCAGGCCCTGTTGCAGCAACGCGATCACTGGATGAAACGCGCTATTCCGTGCATACGGAGAGCACCGCCCTTTGATGTGGATATAGTCTTCCTCGACGAGCCGCTCTCTGAAGGATTGGACGAGCCGGGATTTCCCGATTCCCGCTTCTCCTCGGATGAGGACGATTTGCCCATTGCCGGCTTGGGCGTGCTCCCAACAGGTCAACAACGTCGCCAGTTCTTGTGCTCGGCCCACGAGCGGTGACAGTCCGGTGGTGAGGGCGACATCGAAGCGACTTTGCGCTTCGTTTTCTCGCTCCACGCGATACACGTGGACGGGAGCCGACACCCCTTTCAAGGCGAGGGCTCCTTGATCGTGACAGGTGAACAGCCCTTCCACCAACTGATGCGTCGGCGCGCCGATGACGATCCCATCAAGGGGCGCGAGGTCGCGCAGGCGGGCCGCGATGTTGGGCGTCTCGCCGAGCACGACGGACTCGCGATAATCACGCGTCCCCATTTCCCCAACCACGACGACCCCGGTGTGAATCCCGATCCGCACGTGCGGAGAAAGGTCGAGTGCGGAGTCCACGGCCTGTTCTATCCGTGCACGGAGGTGTGGCAAGGCGGCGATGATATCCAACCCGGTCCGCACCGCGCGTTGGGCGTCATCTTCATGGGCTCGTGGATACCCGAAGTACAGGAGCAGCGATTCTCCCGCGTACCGGGCGACGTAGCCATCGAAGCGCCGGGCGATCGTGGTGCAGGCTTCTTGATACGCGTGAATGATGTCCCGTAACTCCTCCGGGTCCAGCTTGCCAGCGAGCGACGCGACACTGACGAGATCGCAGAACATGACCGTTAAATGCCGGCGCTCGGCTTCAGCCTGCGCGGGGAGAGGGGCAATCGTGGGAGTGTGGGGTGGGAGAAGCGGCGGACTGTGCGTGGTGAGCCGCTGCCCGTGCGAGGGTTCGCTCAGTGGGGTCCCACATTCTCCGCAGAATCTGAAGTGGGGTGGGTTTTCCGAATGACAATGTTGGCAGTCCATGCCTGTTCCTTACGGGGTGTCCGCCGCCACTGCCCTCTTCTTATTCCCGTGAATGCGCGAGAATGCAAGAGAAGCCGGTCGGAGAGGGGAGACAGGGACAACAAGAAAAGATAGAGAGGAGACCTACATTGATTCCGATTATGAGAGGGAGTGTCGTTCATGGGGAACTTACCACTAGAAGGTCTAAAGGTTGTGGACATCGCGGTCCTCTTCGCGTCACCGACGATTTCACAAAACATGGGTGATTTTGGAGCCGAGGTCATCAAGGTTGAGCACCCAAAGTTAGGCGATAGTTTACGATCACTCGGTGCCGCCAAGAACGGTATCCCGCTCTGGTGGAAGATCACCAACCGTAACAAGAAGTGCGTGACGCTCGACCTCAGCAAACCCGAAGGGCAAGAGATTTTCAAGCAGCTCATCGCCGATGCCGATGTGCTGACGGAGAATTTTCGGCCGGGGACGCTGGAAAAATGGGGGATTGGCTGGGATGTGCTGCACGCGATCAACCCCCGCCTCGTGTTCGTGCGCGTCTCCGGCTTTGGGCAGACGGGGCCGTATAAGGATAAGCCGGGCTTTGGCACGTTGGCGGAAGCGATGAGCGGGTTCGCTTTTATCACTGGCCAGCCGGATGGTCCGCCCACGCTCCCGGGAACCGGGCTCGCGGATGCCGTGGCTGGGCAGCTTGGCACGTGGTCGGTGATGTTCGCTTTGTACGAGCGCGACCATAAGAGTGGCGTGGGCCAGTACATCGACCTCAGCGTCCTGGAACCGCTCTTCACCATTCTGGGCGACCAGACGATCGCCTACGATCAGCTTGGGCTCGTGCAACAACGGACGGGCAATCGTGTGCCGTCGATTGGCGCGCCGCGGAATATCTACCGAACCAAGGATGGGCGTTGGCTGGCGCTGTCGGCCAACTCGCCGGCGATCGCCACGCGGGTGTTCGCGGCGATTGGCCAGCCGGAACTCATCAACGATCCCCGTTTCAAGGATAACCGCGCGCGGATCGCGCACATTGATGAAGTGGATGCCATTGTTGGCGGATGGATTGGCACGCAGACGGCGGAAGCGGCCTTGAAGAAGTTCGATGAATACGAATGCGCGTGCGCGCCGGTCTACAGTATCGCGGACATTGAGGCCGACCCGCATTTCCAAGCGCGCGAGACGATCACCACGGTGCAAGACCCCGATCTGGGTCCTATACGAATGCAGAATGTTATTCCCAAGCTCTCCCGCACTCCCGGAAAGATTCGTTGGCCGGGACCCACGCGCATGGGCGCGCACAACGAGGAAATCTACGGGGGCAAGCTCGGCATTGCGCGTGAGCGGATCGCTGAACTGAAAGAGAAAGGGATCATTTGATGATCTGATGGGGAAAAGGTTAAAGGGGGAAAAGGTTAAAAGGGGAGAACTCAAGATTTTCTTATTTTCTCCGTTTCCCCCTTTTCCCATTTCCCCTTTTAACCCTTTACGTTTTATTCCCCAAGGAGGTTCCATGTCCCGCTTACGTCGCAGTTTATTGTTCGTGCCCGCGAGTAGTGAGAAATTCTTCGCCAAAGCGAAAGACTCACAGGCGGATACGCTGATTTTTGATCTCGAAGACGCCGTCGCTCCAGAGCGCAAACCCGCCGCGCGAGAAACGATGAAAGAGGTGTTGCGCGATTCCGGGTTCGCGCGTTTTGAGCGCACCGTGCGCATCAATGCGCTCGATACGCCCTATTTTCTTGATGATGTGTTGGCGATGGTTGAAGCCGGAGCCGACGGCCTCGTCGTGCCGAAGACGAACTCGGCTGACAGTATTCTGTTCGTGGAGCGCCTGGTGGCACTCGCCGAGCAACGGGCGGGTCGCGCCGCGGGCTCGGTGGTGCTCTTGCCACTGATCGAACAACCCGAAGCGATTGGTAACGCCTTCGCTATCGCGCGCGCGACGCCACGTATCGCGGGCATCGCCTTTGGACATGGCGATTTTTCGCTGTCCATGGGCATCAAGGCCGCGCCGTCCACGGAAGGCGTCGTCTTTCATGCCCGCTGTCAGGTGGCGATGGCCGCCAAGGCCGCCGGCATTACGCCCATTGATAACGTCTTTCTCGACATCCCGAACGTCGAAGGACTGGTCGGTGAGACTCGCCAAGGCAAGCACCTGGGCTACGAAGGTAAGGCGTGTATTCATCCCAGCCAAGTCGATCCGGTGAATACCGTGTACACGCCGACGCCCGAAGAAGTGACCTACGCGCGCGAACTCGTGGCCGCGTTCGAGCAAGCAGTCGCCGAGGGCAAAGGCGCGGTGGCGTTTCGCGGGCGGATGATCGATGGGCCGATTGCGGACATTGAGCGCATCGTGCTGGCACGAGCCAGTAAAGCGGGGAAGAGTTAAGAGTTATGCGGTCCGAATTACGGATTGCGAGTTACTCCAGACTTGGGACTGAGAACAGGAGCACGTGATGTTACGCGGTGTCTATTCGGCGATGATTACGCCCTTCGATAAAAACGAGAACATTGATGAGAAGGGCGTCGAGACCATTATCAACTGGACGATTGGCAAGGGGATTACCGGTGTGTTCACGGTCGCGAGTACGGGCGAATCGTGGGCGCTGAGTGTCGAGGAAAAGGCGCGGCTGTTTCGCTTGACGGTCGCGATCGTCAACAAACGAGTGCCTGTGATCGCGGGGGTCGGCGCGCCTTCGACGCGCGAGTCGATTCAATTGGCCGAGGATGCGCAACAAGCGGGGGTCGATTATCTGTGCGCGGCCCCGCCAAGCTTCGTGCGTCCCACGCAGGATGAGATGCTCGCGCATTACCGTGACCTCGCGCAAGCCACGAGCGTGCCGCTGCTACTCTATAATATCCCCATGTTGGCTGGGAACGTGATTGGGACTCCGGCGGTGAAAACCTTGGCCAAACGGTTGCCGCGCGTTGCTGGCATTAAGGATAGTGGCGGGGATCTCACCGTCTTGAACGACTTGCTCATCGACCGACGCCCGGATTTTAGTGTGGTCACGGGCATGGATACGCTGGTGTTGCCTGGTTTGCTGGCCGGGAGTCAGGGCGCGATCCTCGGCAGCGCCAATGTGTGTCCCGAATTGTCACTTGAAGTGTTCCGTCTCTTCGAGGCGGGCCGATTGCAGGACGCGTGGGCGGTGCAGAATCGTCTGACGCGGTTTTGGTTGGCGATGGGCTTGGGCTCATTCCCGGCGCCAGTCAAAGCCGCGGTGGAGCTGCTGGGGTTGCCAGCCGGTACGCCACGCCGACCGGTGGCGCCACTGGGCACGGAACAGCGCGCGGCCCTACAACGTGAGCTGCGGGCGATGGGCGTTTTATAGCCGACTGCTTGCAAGTGCTAGCGAATTGCGCTAGCACACGGTTATGACAAATAAGAAAGCCGATCCCTACGTCAATCTCGGCGAATTCCTCCGTCGTCAACGCGAGTTGGCGAATCTCTCCGTGCGCCAACTCGCCGATATGTGTGGCATCTCCAACCCCTATCTGAGTCAGATTGAACGGGGCCTGCGCACGCCGAGCAGCATGATCCTGCAATCCTTGGCCAAGGGGCTCCGGCTGTCCGCCGAGACGCTCTACGCGCAAGCGGGCATTCTGGACCCAGCGGATATGGAAGAAAGCGACGTGGTGAAATCGGTGATGCACGACCCCCATCTCTCCACCCGGCAACGCGAGATGTTGATCGACATGTATCGCTCCTTCCGCAAGGTCAACGAAGCGTCCTGAAAAATCGCCGATCGGTCACCCAGGGGACAATCGTCGGTGTTCGCATGCTTGCAATAGTTAGCGATAAGAGCTAGCATAACGAAAATTACCTGGACGCACGCAGTGTGTCCACATTGAGGAGACTCTCATGGAAAAGCACGAACAAGCAATCCCGTCATTCGAGAAATTCTTTACCGACTCCGCCAACAATCCGTTCTTGAAAATCTTCAAGGACCTCAACGCTCCGCTCTGTGGGTCCTTGAAGCAAGGCGCGGAACAGTATCTGCACACGACTGAAGAGTGGGGCAAGAAAGCGTTGGAGTTGAACGAGAAGCTCACCGCCTGGGCGAAGGAAACCCCGCTGTCGTCGGTGTTTGAGACCCAGCGTTCGGTCGCGTCGCAGATGATCGGCAACTCCATTGCCTTGGCGCGCAAGGCGTGGAAGATCGAGGAGAAAGAGCACCACGCGAAGAAGGACTAACTCCTTCTTCGCTCTTGCGGCCCTCTTGCCTGTTGTCGGGGCGGCCTCCCTACCGCCCCTCCACCTCTCCACCCACACGCGTGACCGCGAGCCCGGCGATTATTTGCAAGCGCTCTGGCGCGACGATCAACCTCCGCCCATCACGCAACAGCGCCTCCCGCCGTTCGAGTTCCTTGATGTGCTCCGTCACTTTTTGGCGAGACGCTCCCACCAGATTCGCGAGGTCATCATGCGTCAGTTGCAGGACGAGAATCGTCCCGCGATCATCCTGCACGCCAAACTTCTGCGCCAGTTCCAAGAGCGCGAAGGCCAAGCGTTGTTGCAATCCCAATCCCTGAAACCGTGAGTACCGGTCGAGCAGCGCGGCCCAGCGACTCACCGTGCTCGACATGAAGCCACTGAACTCCGCGAAGGGCACGCCCAGCAGGGTCGTGACAAAGGTGTCTGGTCGGATAGCGGCGATCCAGCAGTCGCTAAACGCTTCGCAGTGAAATCCGCGCGAGGATTCCGAGAGCAAGCAGGTAATGCCAAAAAACTCTCCCGGCGCGATGAGGCTGACGAGGATCTCTTCCCCCTCGGCGCTACGGAGGGTCAGCTTCGCCGCGCCCGCGATCAGCAGATATAAGAAGTGCCCTTGCTCTCCTTCGGCGAACAACGTGGCTTGCCGCTCCGCACGTTGTAACGTGAGATGGGGGAGGAGTTGTTCAAGTTGCCGGTCGGATGCCCACGGCAGGGCTCGGAGACGTCGGAGCGTCGTCACGTTCAGAACTGGTGTTCGAGCCATATAAATTTAACGCCGGCGGAAAATTGGACCCTCTCTTCTGTCACTTTTGTGACCGAAAGACAAGTTTCGCGAACATAGACCACGTTTCGCTTTCATTGTACAATCCCCCACACATTTCAGGGGAAGAGGCACGGGGTGCTTTTTCTCACTTCACACAAATGGGAGGAGTCGGATGGTACACGCGCGATGGTATTCACGGATCACGGTAGGGGTAGTGATGACCAGTTGTCTGTTGCTGTCAGGATGCAGCGAAGATGAGACGATCAAAGCGAAGGGACAGCAATCCATACAACTAGTTAAAGCCTATGCCGCGGAGGAGTTGGGTTTCAGTGTCGTCTCCAATATCCAGAAAATGTCCGAAGATAGTGGTCGGCAGGGCGACAAATGGGAATACAACGACAGCTCCTGGCAGGCTGGGCTCCCCTCACAGAAGGACCTGATGATGGAGAAACTCAGCCAGTTTTTCAATACGTTTCGCCCAAGCGGGGATTACTGGGTGAAATTCACCTATAAAAACAAGGCGGGCTCCCATGAGGCAATGTGGGATGTGAACATCTACACGAAAAAGGTCACTCCGAAAAACGATGTCGCGAAGAGCCTCTCGCCCGCGGCAACACCAAAGTCGTAAGCGACCGAGCCCCGCAGCGATGGAGCATTCCCTCTCCCGGCGCGGAGAGGGAATGCCGTCGTGCTCTTATCCCTTGACCACCATCGGTCTCTCGCAGTGCTGGGGCATCTCTTGTTCCCCACACGTCGGCCCCATCCAACAGACCAGCTTGTCTTGATTCTGTATTTTTTCCTTGTGCATTGGCTGGCCGCAGTGAAACGGCAGGGGGAGCTTCTGTCCGCACTTCATACAATACAAGGTTGCCATCGGCTGTCCTTATCCTTCGGATGGAGAATCCGCCGCGAGGGTAGCGGCCAGAATCCGGTAGACCTCGCGATTAACAATCAAACTGATATGGCTACCGGACACTTCCCAGTTCTCGTTCTCCTTGTCGATACAGGCGTGCCAATCGACGACCTCATCTTGCTTGGTGAAGATCGAGGTAAAATCGACATGGGCCGGGAAGGGCGTGCGCAGACTCTCCGCGAAGCGGCACGTGCACTGCTGGCTACCACAGGCGGAGGCGCGTGGCGGCGGATTTCGGCGGAGGGTCTGGATGGTACGAAATGCCAGGGGGACAAGCGGGTTGACCTGCATGGTGCCGTCAATCGGAGAGCCGAGGGTGATGACGTGCCGAATCTGGTCGGGGAAACTGGCACCGAGAAACCGTCCCAACATCCCGCCTAAACTATGGCCAATAATCGTGACTGGCTGTCCCGTCTCTTGCATGATCGTGTCGAGCCGCAGCTGTAACAGGTCCCCAGTTTGGTTCGGACAATCGACATTCCAGTTGAGACCGGAAAAATAGGCGCGATAGCCCAGGCGATTGAGCCACCCAGCCATCGTCCACAAAGTCCAATCGCCCGCGAGAAAACCGGGAATGAGGAGGATCGGTTGGTCGTGGCCACGCGGGGCCTGCCGTCCCAAATAGACGGGGTCACGGAGGAGCGCACCGAAGTGCATCAGGTAGTCAGGCCCAGCGACCGCTAAGCGCCAGTACATAAGTGGTTCCTGTTCTTTCGCGCAACGAGAGGGAAGACCTACCGCGCGGCCAGGGTCTCGCCTCTGCTAAGGGGCTATGTCATAACGTCCATCTACAGCAATCGGGTATGAGCAAAAAAACTTTACATAGTCTCCGCTAGCAATGCCCGATAACTTTTGCAAGCGGGGGAGAAGGAGCCCTTGAGATGGTCACAGTGCATGGCGCGAACATTTCGCCCTTTGTCCGCAAGGTGCGAGTCTTGCTCGCCGAGAAAAATATCGCCTATACCCTCCAGCCGGTGAACCCCTTTACCGCCGGGCCTGAGTACCGCAAACTTAGCCCGCTCGGTCGGATTCCGGCGTTTCAGGATGACCAGACGACGCTGGCGGACTCGTCGGTGATTTGCGCGTATGTGGAACGAACGAACCCGCAGCCCGCCCTCTATCCCGCGGAGGCCGTGGCC
>JABFSC010000435.1 GCA_013140885.1 Deltaproteobacteria bacterium
TGCCGTTCTGCTTGCGTAACGGCGATGGCGATGAAATCCATTTTATTCACAAGGGGCATGGCGTCCTGCAAAGCGATTTTGGTCCACTGTCGTATAGCGAGGGCGATTACATCGTCATTCCCAAAGGCACCAGCTATCGCATCGTGCCAGAGACGCGCGAGAACTTCTCGTTGATTATTCAGTCGCGCGGACCGATCAGCTTTCCCGACCGTGGTGGGGTCGGCCAGTACGCGCCGTTTGACTACGACGTGATTGAAATTCCAGACCCAGCCCCGGTGACCGAGCAACGATCCGAATGGGAACTGCGGGTGAAACGTCGGGGCGAGACGACGTCCGTATTCTATGATTTTTGTCCGCTGGATGTCGTCGGCTGGAAAGGTACGCAGTCGGTCTTCAAACTGAATGTGCGGGATTTCCGTCCATTGATGAGCGAGGGGGTGCACTTGCCACCCAGCGCGCACGGTACGTTCCAAGCGCCAGGGTTCGTGGTCTGCACCTTCGCGCCGCGACCACTGGAGGGCGACCCGAAAGCCCTACGAGTGCCCTGGTATCACCGCAATGTGGACTATGACGAAGTGTTCTTCGTTCACAGCGGCGAGTTCACCCTCAGTCGCCGCAGCGGCACCACGCCCTTCGGGATGCTCTCTCTTAATCCGCAAGGATTGCATCACGGCCCGCAACCGGGGGTGTGGGAGAACAGTGTCAAGAATTGGCAGAAAGATGCGCGGCTGGAGTTTGTCGCGATCAATCTCGATACCGAAGAACCGCTCTTGATGACGCCAGAGGTGCAAGCGGTCGAGGTGGTGGGGTACGCGGATTTGTGGGCGAAGAAGTAGGGGGTCCGATGAATGGAAGACCGGTATCGGTTCACGATGGGAGGCTGTGGGGATGAACGCCTGGCTCAGAGAGAACCTGGTCTGTCCACACCATCATTCTGAACTGTCATGGCAGGACCATGTTCTCGTGTGTCCCTTCCAGTGCCAATATCCAGTGGTCGAGGGCGTTCCCGTCATGCTTTTGGACGACGTTGCTCAGACCATGGATCTCGCCCAGACCTCTCTTCGTCAAAGTCGCTCCCCCAACGCCGACGGAGGTTTATACATCGACTCCCTCGGTCTTACTGACACGGAGAAACAGGCCATTCTGGAGCTGGCGAAAGCCACCACTTCCAGAATTGATGCCGTGGTGTCCTTTCTTGTCGGCGCGACAAATGGGAACGCCTACGCGCATTTGATTGGCAGGCTGACTGATTATCCCATTCCAGAGTTACGGATGCCGCAAGCCCAGGGGCAGGTTTTTCTCGACTTGGGCTGTAACTGGGGGCGCTGGTGCTTCGCCGCGTCCCGGAGAGGGTATCGTGCCGTTGGGATCGATCCGTCGCTGGGGGCGGTCATGGCCGCGAGACGCGTGGCCCAGCAATTAGGGATCGAAGCGACGTTTCTTGTCGGCGATGCCCGCTTCTTACCTTTCAAACCAGCGAGCCTGGACCATGTGTTCTCTTACAGCGTCTTGCAACACTTCAGTAGGGAAGATGTTGCCCAGGCGCTCCGAGAAGTTGGGCGAACGCTGAAGACGGGCGGAAGCAGTCTCGTCCAAATGCCGACAAAATTCGGCGTGCGGTGTCTCCAACATCAAATGCGGAGAGGTTTTCGTGAAGGGGCGAACTTCGAGGTCCGCTACTGGTCAATCCCCGCATTGCGCGATCTTTTTTCCGCCACCATCGGGGCCTCGACATTTTCCGTGGATTGCTTCTTCGGCATTGGTTTGCAGTTCTCGGACATGCACCTGATGCCGCCAGGCCAGAAAATCGTGATCCTCATGTCGGAATTATTACGACTGTCGAGTCAGCTCTTGCGCCCGTTGGTCTGGGTCGCGGATAGTGTGTATGTGAGAAGCGTGAAGACGGAGAGTCCTCTTGGGGGTGAGCTGACCCATGGCCAAGAGAAAATATCGCGGTAAGGCGTTAGCTGCTCTCCATGAATCCGTAGAGGGACTGCATCGGCTTGGGCTTGTAGACACCAAAACCATGCGCGAGTTCGATGCGTCCTGTTTGATAACGGTTGAAGAACTCTCACCCAGGCAAATCACCGCGCTCCGCAAACGGGCGGGCGTGAGTCAGGAAATGTTCGCTAGATATCTGAACGTCGCAACTGGACTCGTGAGCAAGTGGGAACGTGGCGAAAAACAACCGCAGGGACCATCCCTGAAGCTGCTGTCCCTCGTCCGAAAAAAAGGACTGGAAGCGATCGCGTGACCGCGGCTTTTTGCTGAAGGAACTTCCGCAGGACCGAGGTAGGCTGGTAATGAGCGAAGCGAATTCCAGCCGGGGCGGTGGGCGCTACGCTGGGATTCCCGTTGGTCATCCCAGCCTACCTCGCTTCCTCTCTACAACAAGAACTCACTCCCAAACGGCACATACGCTCTCCGCAAGCCAAGACTCACCATGAGCCGCATGCGCGCCTTGCGTGGAGATAGCCAATCCTCGATCACGATGCCCGCCGCGCGTAGCCCGTCATACGCCTTGGGATAGTAATACTCCTCCGCCGTGCGGCCACTGGTCGCGCTTGAACACAGCACGGTGGGCAGTCCGCTCTTCGCTAGCACCACGAGCTTTTCATGCGCTATCGGTGGGACCTCACCCGCCGCCATGCTGGCGACGACGAGACCTTGCACTTGTTGAGACAATACGCCATCGAACGCGGCTCCATCATCGCCAACTCCCATCATCACAATTGGTACTGAAACGGGCAGCGTGGGCGGCATTGCGCCGAAGCGTGCGCGCGCGACCGGACGCCACGTGAGCGTCATCTGATCGCCAAAAATACGGCCACATGCCGCGCCTCTTCGCGCGGTGAAGGCATCAATCGCTCCGGTGTCCGCCTTGTACACACTCCACGCCTCGAAAATTTCGTCGTGCATCGTCACCAGCGTGCCGTAGTCAGCCGCCACGGTCGCCGCGATACGGAGCGCGTTGTCGAGGTTACGGCCGCCGTCATATCCGACCGCCCAGCTTGGTCGCATCGCGCCGGTGAACACAATCGGCACTGTGGTCCGCACGGTCTCATCAACAAGATAGGCGACTTCCTCCATCGTGTCGGTGCCGTGGGTCACCACCACGCCGTCACTGGTCTCTACCGCCTGTTGAATAACGCGGACAAGAGCGAGCAGTTCATTTGGGTGTCGAAGTGGTTGGGTGCGTTCCGCGAGATCAATCGGATGAATCTCGTATGTGTCGGAGATCGTCGTGTGCCGCAGCAACTCCACGGCGGTGAGCCCCGGACCGCTATGGCCCGTGCGTGGGTCGCGCGCGTGGCTGATGGTGCCACCGGCGGCAATCAGGGTGAGTCGCCGCTTTGGAGTCTCGGTTTCCATTGGCTAAGCGGTGGGAGCCGCGCCTGTATACTGAAAGAGCGACACCAGAAACCATTCGCGCGCATCCGCCCATTGCGCGCGCGGCGTAAAGCCGTGGCTCGCGAGTTGCGCGCGCACTTCCGCTGGCTCGAACTTGCGCGAGATTTCCGTATGGATCGTCTCTCCCGCGTCAAACGCGACGCGCATCTCAAGGGCGGAGATACGCACTTCTTGCGCGACCGTGCTGCGCAAGTGCATTTCCACCTGGTGCTGGTCCATGTTGTAAAAGGCGTGATGAGCGAACGTGGAGGCGTCAAAGCGCGCGCCGAGTTCACGATTCATGCGCTGCAACAGGTTCAGATTAAAAGCGGCGGTCACCCCAGCCGCGTCGTTATAGGCGGGTTCCAGCACGGCGATCGGTTTGCGTAAATCCAAGCCAATCAAGAAGTAGTCTCCGCGTTGCAGGGTGCGGGCGAGCTGCGTGAAGAGTTGGTCCTGTTCCGCGAGGGTGAAATTGCCCAGATTGCTCCCCAGGAATAACACCAAGCGAGTGTGCGCATGTGGAAGCGCGGCCAGCCCGTGCCAATAGTCGGTGGCGAGTCCGTCGATCTGGAGTCGCGGGTAGATGGTCGTGAGCGTGCGTGCCGATTCTTCGAGCATCGAGGCACTGATGTCGATGGGGACGTAGTGAAGGGCTTGCTCCCGCCGCTGATATTCGTCAAAGAGCAGGCGGGTTTTCACCGCGCTGCCACTGCCCAGCTCGACGACCGTGCAGTTTCCCACGACATCCACCACATCGGCCACGTGGTCTCGCAGAATCATCGCCTCCGTGCGGGTCAGATAATACTCCGGCTGTTGGCAGATTTGCTCGAACAACAGGGACCCCGGCGCGTCGTAGAAATACTTGGGCGGAATCGTTTTCTGGGAGCGTCGCAGCCCGGTCGCGACATCCTCGCGGAACTGCGAGTGAATCTCGACCGGCGTGCGAATCCGCGAGCGAGCGCTATTGGTGGCAGAGTGTTGTGTACTCATAGCGCCTCAGTTTGCCTATGAGAACCGTTAGTGCAAGTCCTCGGACAAAGAAGAATCGGCGTGAACGGGTTCCCTCGCGCAATCACGAGCGCAGCGAACACCAGCGAAGACCGTGCGCACCCACGGGTGATACCAATTGCGAAAAGTCTCACGGCGGACATGAGGCTGCGTGGCCCACGAACCGCCACGCAGGACCCGATGTTGATTGTCAAAATACGGCACTGAGTATCCGGCATACGGATGCGCGACGAATCCAGGATAGGGATGGAACCACGTCGAGGTCCATTCCCACACGCGCGCGGTCATGGCCAATAGGCCAGACTGCGCGGCCTTTTCCCATTCGGCTTCCGTTGGCAGGCGTTTTCTCGCGAAGCGCGCGTACGCATCGGCTTCATACCAACTCACGTTCATCACTGGTCGGTCCAGCGCCAAGGGGGCCACGGCATCTCCACCAATCTCCATCCATTCTCCAGTTGCCGATTGACGCCAGTACAACGGGTGCGTGATCCGCTGTTGCGTGCGCCACCGCCAACCTTCGGTGCTCCACCACTGGGAGTTACCATAGCCTCCTCTAATAACAAACTGGAGAAACTCGCGATTGCTTACGGGATAATGGTCGATCTCAAAGTCATTCACCGCGACCACGTGTCGCGGCCTTTCATTGTCCAGTGTCGTTCCTCGGTTATCACTGCCCATGAGGAATGGACCAGCGGGAAGAGACACCATCTCATGCTCATTGGGCGCGGATATGTCTGACGAAAGGAGCGCCGGGTGATGAGGCGTGAGCGGTTGCCGCGCGTCAAGTCGTTCCGCCGCGAGCAGGCGGAGGATCATGAGGATCGTCTCGTTATGTTGTTCTTCATGCTGGAGGAGCATGTTGAAAATGTTGGCGTCCCCCAGCAACGGGTGCGCGGCGGGAAACTCGGTGTTCTCCAGAAACGCGAACACCGACTCCTGGATCGACGCGAGATAGTCGAGAATCTCGGCACGCGTGGGCAGATGCACGCGATTCGGCTTCGGGTTATCCGTCGGCGTAAAAAAGGAATCATAGAACGCCGACCGCGATGCCTCGCCCTTGCACTGTTGGAGAATCCAGTAACCTTCGGTGACACCAATATGACCGAGGTGCCAGCCGACCGGACTGAAGTCAGGATGCGCTTGGCGACGGAACTCCGCGTCATCAATGTTGGCGAAGAGGCGTAACGTGCGCGCTCTCGTCTCCTCCATCGCGCGGCGAATGGCGAGCGCGGAGATCATCCGTTCCTCGTGATCGAGATCCGGGTCTGCTGGAAATCGCCCTGATTGGTGAACCCGATGATTGTATCTTCTTCCACTGGTTGCCACTGCGGATCGGCGAAGGGCGGTTCCGAAGCCACGACCGTGGCGCGCGGAAAAAACGTGGGTGTCCGCGCATGGTAGAGCGACGGCGCGGGGCCAGTATTGGCGAAGCGCGAGGCGACGACACAGTCACCATCGGTGATCGCGACGTTGACGGCGACGCGGACCCGACGGTCCTCGGCCCACGCGCTCAATTGCTGAATCGTTTCGGTCAGTGCCGTGGTCATGGTGTCCACGGACGCCGCCCGCCCGTGCAGGTTATGCAAGAACAGCGCGAAGATATGTTCTGAATCGGTCGAACCGCCAATAGTCGTGTAATACTCGTCATGGAGCGCATCACGGATCGGACGCATCAGGGTCGCCCGAAAGTTCTCGATATAGCCATTGTGCATGAACAGCAGCCGTCGATAGGCGAAAGGCTGGCAGTTGCTCTGATCGACGGCCTGGCCTGGCGTAGCGCTACGCACGTTGGCGAAGATGCAGTCGGACGCCACGTGTTTGCTCAGGCCCGGCAAATTCCGGTCACTCCAGATCGGGCAGATGTTGGTATAGACGCAAGGAGTCGGATCGACCGCGCGGTTGTACCAGCCAACGCCAAAGCCATCGACATTGACGGTCCCGGAGGTCATTTCGACGGGTTGGTAGCTTTGCACAATAAGTGAATGCTCCGGTTCGCTGACAACGCGAGCCAGAGTGACGGGGGGACCGAGATAGGTGATGAAGCGACACATGGTTACGACCGGCGACCGGAGACCGAGGACCGGAGTCAGGGAAAACAGGACTGAGGATTCAGTTTCTGGGTAGCCTGGATGAAGCGAAGCGGAATCCAGGTTCCGCGCGGGACACCCCGGATTCCGCTCCGCTCCATCCGGGCTACATGGGATAATCTTTTCTAGAAATCACCGCAGTCCTCAGTCCTTTTTCCCCGGTCTCCCGTCTCCGGTCCCCGGTCCTTTCAACAGCCAGTGGCGTAGCCGTTCCGCCTCGGCGTGGATTTCTTCATAACTGTCACCAAAGAGATCAATCTGCGCCAGCACGATGCCGAACTCGCTCATTTGCTTGACAGGCTCTCCAGGCCGCCAGTACAGCGTCAATTCCGGAATGTCGCGCGCGCGGTCGTAATCGAAAAGATGCTCCGCCCACCCCTCGTCAAACGTGATGAAATTGAACTGGCCGCCAACCCTGCCAGTCGCTGGATTGGGAACAATCGGCGTTTTGCCACATGCCAAGGCTAAGCCCGCTTCATAAATGCACGACCGCAAACAGTGCCGATATAAATTATAGAAACACGTCGCCGCGCGCCCGTTAATCTCGGTCAGGGTGACCGAATCCTCGTGACACCAAAACTCGATGTTGAAGAAGCCGTTGTCGAGGCCGACCTTGCCAATCGCTGCTTTTGCCTGCTCGGCTAGTAGCGCCTGCATCGCGGGCGACTGGCGCGACGGCAAGGAAAAGTTATCGATCACCCGCGTGCCCGGATACGTGTTGGTGTCGGTGATCGCCCAGATATGCGCCTGGCCATCACACACCCAACCCTCCACGGTTACTTGCGGCCCATCAACGAACTCTTCGACTAGCATGATGTCCCGTGTCGCGTGCGGATACTTCTGCTGATCCACGTACCGCCGGAAAAAAGGATAGTAGAGCGGTGACCACAATCCGTAGTCGCGTTTGGCGATGGCGAGCGCGTTGCCTAAGTCCTCGGCGGAGTCGAGCTTGAATCCCAAGATGCCAAGATTCAGCCACGGCGGTTTGATGTAGCACGGATACGACGCGACCTGGGGCCGCGGGTCACTGAGATCAATCGCGTCACAGCGAATCGGAGCGGGCTCGACCCGGCGGGTGTAATACTTGTGCAGACAGAGAAACACCGACTCGACACTGGGGCCACGAAAACCAAACTCCTCGCATAACGCCGCCGCCACCAGGTCCGCCACGTCACGGGAGTAATAGATCGCGTCAATATGATGCGTGCGAATGTAGTCGCGACACTGGTCCACGTAGGCCAACAGATCGAGTTCGGGCGATGGCGTGCGCGGATTCAACGGCGCATCCAGCAGATGAAACCGATACCCCGACAGCGTCGCGATCGCGGTCCGATCTCGTTGGGACGGACAGGTGATGAGCACATCCATTCTCGTTTCCTCTTGTCGCCTCGGCGATTCTAGGAGGAAGCGGGGGAAAGTCAAAGGGCAACAGGAAGAAATCAAAAGGCAAAAGGCAAAAGGCAAAAGGCAAAAGGCAAAAGGCAAAACTGATGGACGATGGCGGACATTTCCCCTTTTGTTTTTCTTGTCATGGTACGGTATACCGCCAGTCAGATAGCTGGGCTCGTATTGTTCCCGTAAAGGAGGAAGGACCGATGTTGCTGTATCTTGATACTCGCCGTGCTCCGAATCCCCGGAAAGTGCGCATCTATGTCGCCGAAAAAGGACTAACACTCCCGACCAAGGAGCTGGACCTGTATGCCGGCGTTCAACGTACCCCGGAGTTCCTCGCGAAAAACCCCTTTGCTGGCGTGCCAATTCTCGAACTCGACGATGGCACGGTGATCGCCGAATCCTTG
>JABFSC010000531.1 GCA_013140885.1 Deltaproteobacteria bacterium
ACAGGTGCGCGCTCTTCACGTTGAGATGCGCGAGAATCACCTCAAGATCATCGACCCAGCGGTCCAGCGTATAGCCACCAACCCAGGCTCGATCGGATTCGCCCGCGCCGCGATAGTGCCAGTCGATCACATGGAAATCCTTCGCCAGGATGTCCACCACATAGTCAAACTGATTGTGCAGTAGTCCGAAGCCGCCGCTCAGCACCAGCGGCTCACCACTGCCTTTGCCGCGGTACCACAGCTTGATGCCATGATCATCTACGTGGGGCATGGTTTGTCCTCCTTTGTCGCGGGTCTCTTCTATGCCAGAAGGGGGTGCTCTGGCAAGGGAAGCGACCAGGCAGCGGTTGACAGGATATGACACTCCTCTTCCCCTTTCCGTCGATAGCCTTGTCCCTTTTCCCTTGTTTTCTCCGGGTAAATGCGCCAATAATTCTCGAAGGAATTTTTTCCGCCAATGAAAACGAGGGCCCTCGAATGAAATTTCACGACATCATCGAACAAGTGCGTACCCTCCTCCAGCGCGAAAGCCGGCTCTCGTATCGGATGTTGAAGCGCGAGTTCGCGCTGAACGACGAGGATATTGAAGACCTCAAGGCCGAACTCATTGATGCGAAACGCGTCGCGGCCGATGAAGATGGCAAAGTCTTGGTGTGGGTCGGGGCTGCGCCAGTTTCGAGTTCCGCGTTTCAAGTTCCGAGTTCTCCCCAGTCCCTAACCTCTAGCACCCAACACCCCTCAGGCGAACGGCGGCAACTGACGGTAATGTTTTGTGATGTGGTCGGCTCGACTGCACTCTCGACTCAACTCGATCCCGAAGAACTCCGAGAAGTGATCCGCGCGTATCAAAAAGTCTGCGCGGCGGCAATTGCTCGTTTTGAGGGTTATCTCGCCAAGTATCTTGGGGACGGACTGTTAGCGTACTTCGGGTATCCCCTCGCGCATGAGGATGATGCCCAACGAGCAGTACGAGCGGGTCTTGAAATCGCAGGAGCGTTTCGCGAAATGCCCCCACAAAAGGAGTCGCTACAGCCCCTCCAAGTCCGCATTGGTATTCACACGGGCTTAGTCGTCGTTGGGGAGATGGGCGCAGGCGACACGCGTGAATCGATGGCAGTTGTCGGGGAAACGCCGAATATCGCCGCGCGTCTCCAAGAGATCGCCGGCCCCAACACCGTTGTTATCAGTGCCACGACGCAGCGCTTGATCGAAGGGCAGTTTGAGAGTCAGCCTTTTGGCTCACCTCTGCTCAAAGGGATCGATACGCCCATTGCTGTCTACCATGTCCAGAGTGAACGGCAAGGGACCTCTCCGCTCGCGGGAAGAGCCATATTGACGCCGTTCGTCGGACGCGAGCAGGAAGTGGGACTGCTCTTCGACCGCTGGGAACAGGTCAAAGAAGGCCGGGGACAAGTAGTGTTGCTCGGTGGCGAGCCCGGCATTGGCAAATCACGATTAGCCTACATTCTGCGAGAGCACGTAACGAGTGAAGGTTCGTTACTGTATGAAGCGCGGTGTTCGCCCTATCATCAACACAGTGCGTTGTATCCGTTGATCGAGGTGATGCAGCGCACCTTACTCCTGACCCGGCAGGACACCAACGACGAGAAAGTGCTCAAGCTCGAGCGCGCCTTGGCGCTGTACAACATGCAGGAGACGCTGCCGCTGTTTACCGCCCTGCTCTCCTTACCGACACCACCACAGTATCCGCCATTAAACGTCACACCGCAGAAGCAGAAGGAGCGGACGCTGCAGGCGCTACTGCAGGTGATGCTTGCACAGGCGGAGCGGCAAGCCACGGTGTCGGTGTGGGAAGACCTGCATTGGGCCGACCCCTCGTCGTTAGAGTTTCTCTCGTTACTCATCGAACAGCTTCCCATGACCAAGCTGCTACTCGTCCTCACCTTCCGGCCAGAGTTCACGCCAGCGTGGAAGCCACGTTCGCATATCTCTCAACTGGTGCTCAATCGGCTGGGCAAGAAGCAGGTGGAGGTGATGATCGAAAAAGTAGCGGCAGATAAGGAACTGTCCGCTGACGTGGTTGAGCAGATTCGGGTCAAGACGGATGGGGTGCCGCTGTTTGTGGAGGAGTTGACGAAGAGTGTGGTAGAAGCCGGAAGACAGGTTACGGGGAACGAGGGACAGGACGGAAAAACCGTCGCAGCGTTGGGGATTCCCGCGACGTTACAAGAGGCGTTATTGGCGCGGCTCGATCGGTTATCCACCGCGCGGCCAGTCGCGCAACTCGGGGCAACGTTAGGGCGCGAGTTCTCATACGAACTCCTCCACGCGGTTTTTTCCCTCAGCGAAACTGAGGTACAAACAGCCCTCACCAAACTGGTAGAAGCGGAAATTCTCTACCAACGGGGCAGCGGACACCAGACCCGTTATTTCTTCAAGCACGCGCTGATTCAAGACACGGCGTATCAGTCGTTACTCAAGAGCACGCGCCAGCAGTACCACCGCCAGATTGCCCAGGTCCTCCAGGAACAATTTCCAGCAACCACAGAGGCTCAACCTGAACTCCTGGCTCATCACTACACTGAGGCGAATCTGATCGAGCACGCTATCCCGTACTGGCAGCAGGCGGGGCAGAAGGCCGTGGAGCGCTCGGCCAACGTCGAGGCGGTCGCTCATCTCACCAGAGGGCTGGAGTTACTCAAAGCCCTGCCGGGCACCCCTGCACGCGCGCACCAGGAACTCACGCTGCAGCTGGCCCTTGCTTTGCCCTTGACGGTCACGAAAGGCTATGGCACCCCAGAAGTGGAAGCAGCCGCCACTCGCGCGCTCGAACTGTGCCGGCAGGTCGGTGAGACCCCGCAGCTCATCCCGGCGCTCTTCAACGCATGGTGGTTTTATCTATTTCGGAGCGAGTTCCAGACGGCGCGGGAATTGGCTGAGCGCCTCATCTCCGTGGCCCAGCGCGTGGATGATTCCGCAGCCCTTGCGGTCGCGCACCGTCTGTTGGCGCAGGTCTTGTATCTTTGGGGGGAGGGGGTCTCAGCGCGCACCCACCTCGAGCAGGCCCTGGCCCTGTACAATCCCCAGCAGAGTCGCTCTCTCATTGCTCGCTTTGGAGTCGATTGGGGGGTAAACGGTTTCGCCATTCTTGCTCACGTCTTATGGGTGCTCGGGTATCCGGACCAGGCACGGACGCGGAAGCGCGTCGGGCTGACCGTAGTGCAGGAGATTGCTCACCCTCTGACCACGGCGCTTTTCTGGGGCTGGGATAGCCATGTTCATCAGGTCCTGCGCGAGGCCCAGGCCGTGCAGCAGCGGGCCGAAGCCCTGATCGCGCTCTCTAACGAGCAAGGGTTTCCGCAGTGGTCCGCATATGGCATCCTGATTCGTGGCTGGTCACTGGCGATGCAGGGGCAGGCAGAGGACGGCCTCAACCAGATACACCAGGGCTTATCACGATCGGCGTCGGCCCCTCCAGGTTTGCGGGGCGCTCTGCTGGCTGAAGCCTATGGGAAGACCGGACAGCTGGAGGAGGGGTTAACTGCGGTGGCTCAGGAACTGGCTGCGGTGAACAAAAATGGGGCGCGCTGGTGGGAGGCGGAGCTGTACCGATTAAAAGGCGAGCTCACACTTCAGTCCAAAGTCCAAGGTCCAAGGTCCAAAGTCGAAGAAGCTGAGGAGTGTTTCTGGAAGGCGATTGAAATCGCGCAGCAACAGCAAGCGAAGTCATTGGAACTGCGCGCGGCGATGAGCCTCGCTCGTTTGTGGCAACAACAAGGCAAGAAGACTGAAGCTCACCAATTGTTGTCAGCGGTCTACCACTGGTTCACCGAAGGATTTGACACCAAGGACTTGCAAGAGGCGAAGGCGCTGTTGGATACGCTATTATGATTCCACCATTTGACGAAGCTGGCGACCTGCCACCAGGATTGCACGCGGCAACATGGGAAGAGTTTCGTGATCGGTTCTGTCGTTTCCTCCAATCAGACCGCAGACCTCGGCTTTGTCAGCAGTTGGAACGCCTGGTCGAAGATGCACGCGCAAGTGGTATTGTCACCAAAGTGTTCGTAGGCGGGAGTATGGTAAGAGCGACGGTAGAACCAAACGACTTTGACTGCATTGTCGTTCTTCGCTCCGAGACTCAATATGACTTCCTTCGTCCTGACCAACTCATCGTAGCGGATGCGAGTCTCGCCCGAAGCCGGTACGCTGGCGATATATTCATTGCACGGGAGGAACAGCGTCCGCTCTCCATGTTCATCGACTTCTTTTCACGCACCCGCGATGGCAAGATTGTTGGCATGGTCGAGGTGCTACTATGATTAAGAACCACAGGCAGCTTGAAGTCACACAAGAGCAACTCCAGAGGCTGGAACACGCCTTAGAGGAATTGCGCCATGCAGCAGCGGATGCTGAGTTCCGCAGCCAGTCTCCTCCCATCGTTGAGCATATTCGACGGTTGCGGAATGAAATTGACGTGTATTTGGGAATTAGCGGGGCAGAGCTTGTCTCTGGAGCTATTCACGGACAATAAAAATTCTCCCTCCCGAATTATTGGCGCTTTGATTCCCGCAGCCTGAGGGCGACGGATAAGTCACCCTCAGGCTGACAACCATTACAACCACTTACAACTTCCCCGCCGCTCGCAACTCCTGCACCTTCGATTCCCGCACGATGACCCCGGCCCGATACAGTTGAGCGATCTGCTCCGCGGAGTAGCCAAGCTGCTCTTGCAGCACCTCCTCGTTGTGCTCGCCAAAGAAGGGGGCGCGGAACGGAATATCCACCGGCGTCGTCGAGAGATGAAACGGTGACTTCGCCACCGAGGTCGGCCCTAAAATCGGATGCGGCAGTTCCTGAAAGAGTTCGCGCGCCTTGAGTTGCGGATGGGCGGCGGCACCAGGAATGTCGAGCACCGGCGCAACGGGAATACGCGCTTCTCGCAACAACGCCAGCGGCGTCTCGTCATCGGCGAACGTTTGCAGCCAGTCTTCGATATATTTCCGCACCTCTGGCCGCCGGGCACACCGCGCGACTTGGGTGGCGTAGCGCGGATCCGTCGCCAACTCCGGCATGCCCATCGCCTTCACCAACGGTGGCCATTGGTGTTCCGCCACCGCGAAAACGACATAGCCTTTCTTCGCTTTGTAGGTGCCATACGGGCAGATGTTAAAGAAGTCGCCGCCGAACCGGTGCGGACGAATCTCCCCGTGACTCATCAAGTAGAGCGGAAAGTTGATGTAGTCGAGATAGACCAGCGACTCAATTTGTGACACGTCAATGTATTGCCCCTCGCCGGTCATGGTTCGCGAGAACAGCGCGGCGCAAATCCCCAGCGCGCCGTGAATCCCCGCGTTGGGATCGCCGAAATAGTTCCCGACGTAGGAAGGCGGGCCATCGGGTTCGCCGGTCATCGCCATCACGCCACTCTGCGCCTGGGCGATGATGTCAAAGCTCGTGAACTTGGCATAAGGTCCGTCCTGTCCGTAACCAGAGACGGAACACATAATCAGGCGCGGATTGATCTGCTTGAGCGATTCATAGTCGAGCCCATACTTCGCCATGACGCCGGGGCTGTAGTTCTCGACCGCGACATCGGCCTGCCGCACCAAGTCGCGGACGATCTCCAGGGCTTTGGGTTGTTGGAAATCGACACCGAGACTTTTCTTGCCCGCGCAAGCGGCGAGGAAGAACGCGCTAATGCCCGGCGGCACGAGGTGAATTTTGCGACCGAGATCGCCGTCCGGTGCCCGTTCGATTTTTACGACATCGGCCCCCAAGTCGGCCAGCAATCGCGTCGCGGATGGTCCGGCCAGGTATTGGGTGAAATCAATCACTTTCACTCCAGAGAGCAGCTTCCTTTTCCCGTTGGTCTCTTGTGCCATGCGGGTCCCCTTTGTTGCGTGGAATGCGCGGATTGTGGCCTATCCGGGGAGGCTTCGCAACGTCGTTGACCAGCGGAAACAACGTTGACACACACGGCCTTTCGCTTAGGATGCCCCAGTGTGAGGTAGCGCCATGGCACACGCGAAATTTTTTCTCCTCCCGGTTGCGGCACTCGTCGGCATTCTCGGTTGCGCGACTTTCGCGCACGCTACCGTCTATAGTTGGCGCGATGAGCACGGGAAGCTGCACTTCTGCAATGCTGAGGACGAGGTTCCCGAAGCCCACCGCCCGGTAGCCAAGACGTTCAAGTCCAGATTGGCGGCATCAACTCCCGTGGCAACCCCAGAGACCGCACCCGCGCCAAGCGCGACACCTGATCCGATCTCCGCGTATGAACGTGGGCTTGAGCGCGGATTACAAACCGCCGAACGGCAAGTGGCACTGGCCGGAGAACTCGCGCGCACGCTGCTGGCCGCGGCTCAACCACCACCGCCACCACCCGCGCCGCCGCAAATCATCATTGTCCAACAACCCGCGCCGATCGTGCGCTACGTCTCCCCAGAGCCCGCCTACGCACCACCCTATTATGGCTACATTGGGCCATACGCGACGGCTTCCGGGTTTCCGTACAATGACACTTACGCCTACGGGTTTGGGCGCGGTCGCCTCATCCGCCACTCACATTTCTTTCCCGGTGCGCGCAGGCGCGGGCCAGGATTGTATTTCCCCTATGGCCATTCACGACATCGGGGCTACCTCTTTGGTCATGGCTTCGTCGTGCGCTGAGAAGGCCGACAACATGACGCGTCGTCGAATTTATGCGCTGGCGTGCGCGGTCACATGCTTCTCGTCGATCCCCAGTTTCGTCATCCGACTCTGATAGGGGTGACGGCTTCACGCCCAACAACTCTGTGGCTCCCGCCTTCCCGAAGATGCGGCCAGCCATGCGATAAAGGTGATGACCTCATTAGCAAACCGCTCGGGCTCCTCCCAATGCGGGGCATGGCCCGCATTGGGATAGATACGGAGCCGGGAGTCAGCGATGGCCGTGACGAGCAGGTCCTGATCGCCGCGCGGACAGAACACGTCCTGGTCACCCCAGACAATCAGCGTTGGCGCGGTGATCTTCCTCAACTCGCCAGCCCAATCTTCTTGGAGAAACGTAGTGAAGGTAGCCCGCCAGACCCGTGCTGGCACCTTGAGGCTTTCGTTCACGACCGTCTCGAAAAACGCCGCGGGGACGGGCCGCGCCAGCGTACTCTGTTGAAACTCGCGCACCAGGCGCGGCTCAATCGGGTCCCTGAGCGTTGACACGACGGTGTCCCAGAATTCTCGGACGACGGGATTCGTAGGGAGGGTGGCGAACGATCCGACGAGCACGACGCCCGAGAGGCGCTCCGGGTACGCCAACGCGAACCGCTGGGCCACGCCACTCCCCATCGAATGACCGAGAACCACAGCGGTGTGAAGCTGGAGCGTGTCCATAAAAGCCGCCACATCCGCCGCGAAATCGCGAAACCCATATCCGGTCATCGGACGATCCGTATCGCCGTGGCCACGTTGTGACAACGCAAAGGCGTGGATGCGCGGCGGCAGATACGGCAGCACCAGCTCAAACGAGCGCCAGGAGTCGGTGACCCCGTGCAGGAGAATGACCGGCACGCCGTTGGGATCGCCTTGTTCCACGTAAGACAGCGTCACCCCAGTGGGGAGCGCGATGGATTTACTCGTGAATGTCATGGTCGTCTCCTCTCTTGGTCGCGATGAAATAGCTATTCTGCACATCATGTGGCAGCCGCTTCACCACAACGTGCGTAAAGCCAGCATCGGCTAACAATGCACGCGCTTGTTCCTCACCCCACATCGCACCGAGCCCTTCGCCGTTGAGGGCCAACGACACCGTCATGCAGTGCATGCAGGAGATGGTGTAGAGCATCGGCGCCATCGGATGATTGAGATTCTTGTGCACGTGACTTGATGCGTCGATATCTTGCATGAGAAAGACCCCATCGGGACGTAAGGCCGTGGCGATACGTTTGAGCACCGCGCGCGGCCGGGCTTGGTCGTGAATGGCATCGAAGGCGGTGATCAACCCATACCGTTCATAATCGTCCACGGTGGCCATGTCCTTGACCGCGAACCGCACGTTCGTGAGTCCCCAGGCGTGGGCTTCGGCTTTGCCCGCCGCGACCCCTTCCTTAGAGAAGTCATAGCCCGTGAAGTGACTTCGCGGAAACGCTGTGGCCATCATGTTCAACGCATGACCACGGCCACAGCCGACATCCAGCACGTCGATGCCGGTTTGTAGTGCGTCAATGACGCCTGGAGCCAAGGGCAGGATGGCATCGACCAACGCGGCCGCCACCGTCTGGCTGCTCTCTTCCGCCATGACCTGTTGAAACCGGGGGTACGCGGCATACGGAACCCCGCCAC
>JABFSC010000628.1 GCA_013140885.1 Deltaproteobacteria bacterium
GTCGAGCTGGTCCGCCACGGCGCTCCAATCCGACGCTTCGTATGATGCCTGTGCCCAGAACTCCGCCGTGCCTTGGCAGAGGTCGTATTCATCCTGGAGTTCGGCATCAATGGCCCACAGCATCTGTTCGGTGGGGATCAGCGAGCTGTGCGGCAGTGCCCGGAAGACAATGTCCAGGGTTTCCGTCACTTCCCCTGCGACTTCGCCATCGTCATCGCCCATTTCCACCGCCTGGGCTCCGGCGTCCAGCAGTTCTTGCCCCAGACTTAACACCTCGTCCGCGTGGCCCGCCGCCAGGAGGGCTTCCAAATGCGTGCGGATGCGCGGATAGTCACCGCTGCCGCCGCGTCGCCAATCATCGTCATCCCGCCAGCTCGGTTCCTTGGCCAGTGCGCGAATCTCCTTGCGGGCCGTGGCGACGAGTTTTTTGGCCGTGCCACTGAGCAGGTTCGCGCGATCGACGATGGCCTCATGCACGTTGGGCTGTTGGTGCATCAAGTCCTTGAGCAGCGCGGTCAGCTCCTCCTTGCTTTGCTGCTCCAGGTAGGTCGTCGCGCCGTCGGCGGCCTTGGGTTGGGCGCGTTTGCTCACCGCGCGTGGTCTGACGGGCGGCTCATCGTCTTCTTCACCTTCCCCATCATCGTTGTACTCATCCTCGTCGTCATCGTAGTTTTCAGCATCTTCCTCATCGTCTTCGTCATCATCGACCGCTTCCCCCGCGTTCTGTAAGAGGTCGAACCGTGGGTCATCCTCAGCCGCTGTCGGAACCGCGCTCTTGGTTTTGAGGACCTCCAGATAGGCCAGCACCACCGCGACCGCATGTTTACAGGTCGGCCCGTAGTCGTAGGGGCACGTACAGGAAGCGGTGAGCTGCTTCTTGTCGATGTCCACTTGCGTGGCGTAGCGCGCAGAGCCCTGCACCCAGGCGAGAATGCCGCCGCTCGCGGTGCGCGCGAGATTTTGGACTTGCCGACCACGTTGGTAACTCTTGCCACGCGAGACAATCGTTGAGCCTGCCCAGGCATCAATATCGTCCCACGTCAGCGCCGCGAATGGGTTTGCCGGGGTTTTGGTGCTCATGTGGTGTTCCTTTCCTTGTCTCTAGACGGTGCGGTGCCGATGATCCCTCCTACTAGTTAGGAACAAGTGCTCCGCTGTGATTATCGCCTATCGATGAACACCCGCTCTTTGCCAATCCAGATCGCCGACTTGGGAAAATCGATAAACTTCGCTTCATCTTCGACGGCAAGCTCCATTGCTCTCTTGCCTTCTGGCGTATTGGCGATGGTCGCGAGTTCCGCGCGGTCAAACCATGCTTCGGCGTGACCGGTGTACGGCGCCACTGTGGTCCCACGGCTCGCGCGCAACTGCTGTTCGACCGTATCTTGGTAGTAGTGCACTTGGAGGTACCGTTTCATGCGCATGCCCTGCGACACGCCACGGATCAGTGGCCCGTGATTGGTGCGCCAATATAACTGCGCCTCCTCAAGACTGAGGGTGGCGGGATGACGGAGACAGAAGAAGAGCTTGATGAGCGCGCTGTGTTCCCGCGCCACCATGTCTTCCGTCGGGTTCACTTGTGGATACTCGTAGGCGAACCACAGCGGCGAGCGCGGCAGGTCAATAAACCGCTTTTCATCCTCAAGCAGTTCCTTCCCGGCGGCCTGTCCCGCCGCGGTGCCGAAGCTGGAGACCAGCGCCTCGCGATTGGTCCACCACAGTTCGGCGACCCCATCGTATGGCTGTTCCATCACGCCTCGCGCTCCGCCGAGCTGGTTGTTGATAGGGTCGTCCAAGGTGTGGAGTTGGATGTAGCGATGGATGTTGAGCGTGGTGGCGTGTTTGGCCACTAACGGGCCATGCACCTCGCGCCAGTATTGTTGGAACTCCGCGAGTGACATGCCGGGTTTACGCCGTAGGACAAATTCTAAGCGAATCATGTGCTCCTCCTGAGATGTTCTGTGGACTGATTTAGCCCGGTATCACCGCGCTCGCGCTCCCCACGGTGACGACCGTCCCATCCGATTTTTGACACCAGATTTCGAGATGCGCCCGTTGGCGGCTGCCTTCCGGAGTGATCTCTTTGATCCTGCCGTGGGTGGTGACCTTGTCCCCTGGCCACAACACGTTCACTAAATTGACGGACATCTTGCCACCCCGATACCAGCCCTCGCCAAACCGGCGGGTCAATAACTCCGACAGAAAACAGACCGACAACATGCCTTGCACCACCACATCGGGAAATCCAAGTTTTTGCGCTTCTTCGCGGTCGGTGTGGTAATTCTTTCCCGGCCCAGAATAACGCTGACACATCATCAGAGTGATTTCCTTGTTCACCGGTGCGAGGGTTTCCAGCGCCACGCCGGTGCCGACCTCAAAGCGGCGTCCGGTCTCTTTCTCGCGGTCCTTGCCCACTACCGTTTCGTTGTTGGCTCCCTCGCGGACAAAGCTCTGGTGCGTCCGCCCACGCGCATACACTTGTCCTTCCGCGCCGAGATAGAGGACCTCGTTCACCACGTAGTCACGTCCACGCTTGGTGTAGCGCTCAGTGACAAATGAGTGGGTCCAAAGCAGTTCGCCCACCATGATCGGCGCGAAC
>JABFSC010000503.1 GCA_013140885.1 Deltaproteobacteria bacterium
CTTCATGGGTGGGGGAGGTGGGGGCATGAGTTTCCTTAGCGTATGCCCATTTTTATTGATGTGGATTGGGCTCAGCATTGCCGAGCGGTTCCAGCGACAACAATTATTGACCAAGGCGCGGGAACACGAAGCCGACAGTGACGAGACTGCCCAGAGCGATGCTCCCGATCAATTCATGATTCAGCACGTGTGGACACTGCTTGACCGGGCAATGGGTCTTCTTTTCGTACTGGGCCTTCCGATTGTTCTTTCCGCGGTGTTGGGGCGTCGAATTTTTCTGGATTCTTCCCTGCTTGATACGCTTATCCTTGCGGTCGGCATTGGGGTGATAGTTGCCGTTTCGTTCCGGGATCGCTTGTGGAAGCCTGCCAAGGCGCGAGCCACTGAGTTGTTTGTGGCTGACCACGGTCATGCGGTTGGTTGAACGCTGACAAGAAAGATGCGCCTCCTCGAACTCGATCATTTTGGCCTTGATGTCACGGACCTCAGTCGAGCGGAGCGGTTTTACACTGAAATCCTAGGCCTCAAGGTCGCGCAACGTTTTGGGCATCATCAGGTGCTCTTGGCGTGTGGCGGTCAAATGCTCGCGTTGTTCGAGCGGCGCGACACGCCACCGCGCGTCACTGATCGTATCGACAATCCACTCGGGAAAGGGCATCATGCCTTCGAGGTCAGCGCCGATGATTTTCTCACCGCGCGAGCACAGTTCGCCGCCAGTAGTGTGCCAACCCACGGCCCAATTGACTGGGGCGATCACGACTGTCTCTATTTTCTCGACCCCGACGGCAATCTGCTTGAAATCCTGACCTACCGCTGACTTGAGACTTGAGGCTTGAGACTTTGGACCTTGGACTGAAAACAGAAACGGAGAGCAAGAGCACGACTTTTTATTCCCCGCTTCCCCTATTTCTCCCCCATGTCTCACTACATTGCCGCCATCGACCAAGGGACCACCAGCTCCCGTTTCATGGTCTTCAATACAAGCGGCGCGTTGATCGCCGCCGATCAACGCGAGCATCAACAAATATATCCACACGCTGGCTGGGTCGAACATGATCCAGCGCAAATCTGGCAACGGGTCCAAGAAGTCATCGTCGGCGCGCTAGCGAACAGTGGTCTTGCTCCTTCGGACCTCGCCGCCGTCGGTGTGACGAATCAACGTGAAACCACTGTGGTGTGGAACCGCGTAACTGGTGAGCCGCTGTGCAATGCGATTGTCTGGCAAGACACCCGCACGGCTGACCTCTGTCAGCAGTTGCGTGGCCAAGGGCATGAGGCGCTCTTCCGCGCGAAGACGGGGTTGCCGGTGGCGACCTATTTTTCTGGTCCGAAACTGAAGTGGATACTCGATCAGGTGCCCGGCGCGGCGGCGCGGGCGCGCAACGGCGAGTTGCTGTTTGGCACCATCGACTCGTGGATGATCTGGAATCTCACTGGAGGGGTGCAAGGCGGGGTGCATATCACCGACGCGTCAAACGCGAGTCGCACGCTGCTGATGAACCTGGAGACGCTGGACTGGGATGATGACCTGCTCAAAATGCTGGACATTCCCCGTCAGATGTTGCCGATGATTCGCTCATCGAGTGACGTGTATGCGGCAGCGCGTGGTGTATTGGATGGGGTGCCGGTCGCCAGTGCGCTGGGAGACCAGCAAGCGGCGCTATTTGGGCAGACCTGTTTCGCGCCCGGCGAGGCGAAAAATACCTACGGCACGGGCTGTTTCATGCTGATGAACACTGGCCAGCGGATGGTGCCTTCGGTGGCGGGGCTGCTGACGACGGTGGCCTATCAATTAGGGCGAGCGCGTCCGGTGTATGCGTTGGAAGGTGCCATCGCCGTGGCGGGGGCGTTGATCCAGTGGGTGCGTGATAATCTGGGATTGATTGCGCAGGCCGCTGATATTGAGGCGCTGGCACGCACGGTCGAGGATAACGGCGGCGTGTTCTTCGTGCCCGCGTTTTCTGGACTGTTCGCGCCATACTGGAAGAGCGATGCGCGTGGCGTGATCGTCGGGCTGACTGGCTATGCGAACAAAGGACACATCGCCCGTGCCGCGTTAGAGGCGACAGCGTTCCAAACCCGCGAGGTGCTGGAGGCCATGAATGCCGATGCGGGAATGCCATTGACGGCGCTCAAAGTGGATGGGGGCATGGTGCGCAACGAGTTACTGATGCAGTTTCAGGCGGACATGCTTGGGGTGCCAGTGATTCGTCCGACGTTGACCGAGACGACCGCGCTTGGTGCCGCGTATGCCGCCGGGCTCGCGGTGGGCTTCTGGAGCGGACTTGACGAGTTGCGCGCGAACTGGGGGCAAGACAAAGTGTGGACTCCGACGATGTTAGCCTCCGTGCGGGAGAAGTATTATCACGATTGGAAACGGGCGGTGACGCGGACGTTTGGTTGGGTGGAGTAGGGAGGCTCACGGCTTCCCCTTTTCGAGATTACGGGATATTGAGGGGGCGCTACCTTTGCCACTGCAGTAAAGGTCCTTGAAGCTCCAATTTTTGTACCGAAAAGAGCATTTCTCCGGGAAAAAGACAGTTTTTTATTCACTAGTGGTGAGATTTTTGCTTCTTAAAATATCACCACTAGTATGTG
>JABFSC010000750.1 GCA_013140885.1 Deltaproteobacteria bacterium
GAATCGCTTCGACGTTGACGAGGTCCCACATCAAGATGTCGCGCAACTCGGGACGCACCGGCGCGACGCCCACGCCGCAGTTGCCCATCACCACGGTGGTAATGCCATGCCACGAGGAACAGGTAATCAACGGATCCCAGGCGACTTGCGCATCGTAATGGGTGTGCGGGTCAATGAAGCCCGGAGCGAGCACGAGTCCGTCAGCATTGATGGTTGTGGTCGCGGTTTCGCCATTGTGTTTCCCGATCGCGGCGATCTGCCCGTTCTTGACCGCGACGGACCCATGAAAGCTCGGCGTCCCCGTTCCGTCGCAAATCCGGGCGTTATTGATGAGTAGATCGTACATACGCGTTGTCCTCCTTTACTCGCATGTCGAAATGATAGTGTGACACGAGTGCTCGTTGCCAAAGAGCGCAAGCACTTTGGCGAGTCGCGTCGATGCCACGGCCCCCTCCCTAGTATGGAGTCTTACGTTGGGCATGCCAGCTTCCGCCGGTGAAGTCAAGGAAAGTGGCGACCGGAGGGAATGCGCGGTCCTTCGAAGTCGCTTCTGGATGACGGAGGAATACCGGCGGCTTGCAACCTGCTTGGGAGGAGATCTAGCCCGAGAGAGAGATGTGTGAGCCCGGCGTTTCTGCTCTGGTTATCTGCCAGGTTACGTGCCGTACTTCTTGGAAGACTTCTGGCTCACGGCCAGCGGCGCGGTCGATGACCCTCCAACACGACCGACGGCAGCTTCCCCGCGCCCAAAACTTCCTTGGCGTCCAAAACCTCAATGCCCACGAACCTTTCGCCCTTGCCGATATTGAGGGCAATTCCCTCGTTCAACCGCACAGTGCGGCATGCGTGCTTGCCTTCATCAGGCGAATGTAGAAAGCGTCAATTTCGGAATCGTAGCTAATTCTCATAACTCGCCTGCAAGACAGACTCATTTTGCATAAGGGCGCGCGTGCGTAATCTCGCGCTTGCCTACCGGACGCACCTGCGATGCTTCCACAGTCACCACTGCGGCGGTCTTGCCTTCGAGAGTAGTGAACTCCACTTCATAAGCGCCGCCGTCCCGATACACATGCACCACTGTTCCTACATCGCCCGCCTCCAACCCGATGGAAGGGACGGGCGCCTTCAGTACCACTCGATCATGTTCCTTGATCATATTGTCTCTCACTCCTCATAAGGATAAGCCGTGACCAGTCGCGGCATGTCCGCCCCGCGCTCCACAATCCAAATGGTTTGCACCATCGCCACTCTACCGCTCGGCGATTCAATTTCGCCAACGATAACATATTTTTGACCGTGGGGAGATTCCAAACTTTGCATCACCGCCGCCTCGCGCGCCAGTTTGCGCAACGCCGTCGCCAACGTCTCCCACCTGTCACGCTGAAACCCGAGTCCCTGGAAAAACCGTGCTTTACCGCCGTTGTCGGGATGAGCAGCGTTGAGCAGGTAGCTAACGAGCTTGTCACGCTCCACCACTGTGTTGTCGGGGTTGGGCAATTTCATCTCTGCCCGCTCTCCTCCACCAGCTTGATTTCGTCGTCGGTCAGGCCGTACAGCTCATAGACGAGGCAGTCAATCTCCTGCTCCAACGCCGTCGTGTCCGTCTCGGGATCGCGCTTCTTCGCCGTGAGAATTTGAGTAACGAGGACAATAATGATCTTCTAACGCAATGACTCTGCACTTGACGGCAGTAAACATGCCATTGCCACCTGAACATCTTGCATGGAGGCAAGCCGCCGGTCTTCCATCATTTCAATTTCACCAGGAGTAGAGGGAGTTTCGTTAATCAGCTTCCAAAGGTCGCTGTTCGCTATAAGCTTAACGTCTCGCGCTTTCGCTTCTGCCCTTGCTCTCGCAGTAAAGTTCCCATTTGTCATAAGCACGGGAAGAAGAGGCATTCCACGAGGAAGGAAACGCCGAAAGCGTGCACGATAACCATCGAAGGCGATAAGCATTTCAGCGACTGTTGTTGCATCGACACTCGCATCCCAAAGAGTATGCTTGCACTGAATAAGGCGGATTTCGCCTGCACGTATCGCAAGAACGTCGATCTTCCCATCACCGGAGCGAGGGGTGAGAATCACCTGCGCATCTCGCTTTTCCTCAAGTACTGCGATCAGTGCCTCAAAGCGATCCCATGTCAAGCGTCGAACATCCTCTCTAGAAAGAGGCCGGATGTTACTCACTTCTTTTTGGCTTTCAGCAGTTCCGATAGTATCATTCAGAAGTTCTCGCCCAAGATCGTCTTCACTTGGCATGGGGGCAAGGAATTCAGCAGCGAGTTCTCTGCGGCGTTGAATCAAAGCGTTAAGTTTCTCATCGAAAGTTTCAAAGGCTCCCTGAGGGTCCGTTGCAATTGGGTAGTAAACGTGAACATCCCGTTGCTGACCGATTCGATAGACACGATCAGTTGCCTGCGATTCCTTGGCCGGATTCCACCAGCGTCCGTAGTGAATGACATGGTTTGCTTCGTAATTGCTCAATAAGTCCGGGGAAACAAGCGGTGAGTTAGTAAGGGTACCGTAAGTGCGGGGGCTTTCTTCTGGGAGGCAGGGAGGCGAGAGATTTCTGTACAGGCGAGGAGAGAAGGAGTAGAG
>JABFSC010000361.1 GCA_013140885.1 Deltaproteobacteria bacterium
GCGCGATGATGCGCAGCCGTGCCGCGAGATATTCTTGTTCGAGGCGCTCGGCGTCGCGGGTCGCCACCGCGCCGCGCAGCCGCAGTTTCCCTGGGAATGGCACTTCCTGACTCGCACCGTACATGGTCTCGCGTTCTGTAACATTTTGATAACTGAGGGTCGTCCGTGGATCAGGAAGCGTCTGGACCTGCGGGATGACCGCTTGCGCCGCCTCCCAACGCTGCCGAGCGGCCTTGATTTCGGGATTGTTCTCAGCGGCTTCTTGCACGAGCCCCGGCAAATCCAATTTCGCCACGAGTCGCGCTTCTCCCTCCGTTCCGGCGGCAGCGCGACTCCCGAGCAGCATCACCAGAAGAAAAACATATCGATAAGACAGAAAAATTCCGTTCCTTGTCATGACACTGGGTCTCCCGTGCAAGTGTGGAGGCCAGAGGGGGAGGACTGGCGAAAGACCTTCCCCAGTTCAAGGACGATCAACGGGATGGCCCCAAGTACGATCCACGCGGCGCACTGCGCAAGCGAGATCGGCTCAGTGCCGAACACGGATTCAAGCACTGGCCAATGATGAATCAACAATTGCAGCGCGAAACTCACCAGCACAATCACAAACAGTCGCATATTGGAGAAGAGCCCAAGCTGCCACACCGTCTTCTCATTGCTGCGCGCGCCAAAGGATCGCAAGAGCTCCGCGATCACCAGTGCGGAGAATGCAGCGTTTCTTGCCTGCGCGACATCGTTGTCCACGTAGAATTCATAGGCAAAGGCGGAGAGTGCGACGCCCGCGGTCAGCATCCCAGTGAGTGCGATACGCTTGAGTAATGCCTGGTCGAGCAACTGCGCATCTTGCCGTCGCGGCCGCTGGGTGAGCACCCCTGGATCAATGGGATCGGTCGCCAGCGCGAGCGCCGGCAGCCCGTCGGTCACCAAGTTGATCCACAACAATTGAATCGGCAGCAACGGGAGCGGCCAGCCAACGAGAGCGGCAATGAGCATCACGGCAAGCTCACCGGCATTGCCAGCCAGGAGATAGGCCAAAGTCTTGGCGATGTTGTCGTAGATGCCTCTACCCTCCTCTACCGCCGCGACGATAGAAGCAAAGTTGTCATCGGCAATGATGAGATCCGCCGCTTCTTTGGTGACTTCTGTTCCGCTGATGCCCATCGCCACACCAATGGAGGCCTCTTTCAACGCGGGTGCGTCGTTGACCCCATCGCCAGTCATGGCCACGACAACGCCCTGGGCCTTCCAGGCACGTACGATGCGCAATTTATGTTCGGCGGTGACCCGCGCGTAGACGGCGATCCGCCGGACACGCCGGCCAAGCGCTTCATCGCTCAGGCCTGCCAGCTCGGCTCCCGTAACCACGTCATCACCACGGTCAAGCATCCCGAGTTCACGCGCAATCGCCCGCGCCGTGTCGGGATGATCCCCCGTAATCATCACCGTGCGAATACCCGCACGTTTACAGCGCATGATCGCATCGCGCGCTTCTGCGCGCGGGGGATCTTGCAACCCGATGAGCCCCAAGAGCGTTAGGCCCTGTTCAATGGTGTCGGTACTGATGATCTCGTTCCTTTCTCGGGGCGGAGAGAATGTCGCTATCACCCGTTCGGCCACGGCAAGTACGCGTAATGCCTCGCTCGCCATCATGGCATTGGCTTGGAGCATGCGGGCACGGTCGCTGTCTGTGAGGACTGCCGTTCCTGTGTCAGTGCGGATATGCGTACAACGGGCAAGAATCACCTCGGGCGCGCCTTTCACGAAGGCCCAGGGCTGGCCATTCCGTCGCCGAATGACCGTCATACGTTTACGATCGGAGTCGAAAGGAAGGGTGTAAAGACGAGGGATTTCGGACTCGACGTGACCACGTAGCAGTCCGCCTTTTGCCGCCGCGACCAGCAGGGCCCCCTCGGTCGGATCGCCGACTATAACCGGTCGCCCATCCCGCTGGACCAGCTCGGCATCGTTGCAGGCGACGGCTCCATACAGCAGTTCGCGCAGGAGCGCGTCATTGACGACGGTGCGCTCCACGCCATCAACAAAGAAGGCTCCCTCGGTCATATAGCCCTCTCCAGTAGCGCTAAAGAGGCACGAATTGGTCACCAACTTGCGTGCGGTCATCTCGCCAACAGTCAGCGTTCCCGTCTTGTCACTACAAATGACCTGTGCGCACCCGAGCGTCTCAACAGCCGGCAAGCGGCGCACCAAGGCGTTGCACCGCGCCATGCGCTGCATGCCCAAGGCAAGCGCTACCGTCACCACTGCTGGCAGGCCCTCTGGAATTGCGGCGACCGCTAAGCTGACCGCCCCCAGGAACAGGTCGAACACCGCAATGCCGCGCAACAGCCCAAGTACGAAGACGAGGATGACGATTCCCAAGCACGCCCACAGCAGGCGTCTGGCCACGAGGTCGAGACGTTTCTGGAGCGGCGTCTCATCACTGGTGGCGGCGTGTAACAACGCGGCGATATGTCCAACCTCGGTGGCCATCCCGGTCGCGACCACGAGCGCACGGCCAGAGCCACCGACGATGCTCGTCCCCAAGAAGATCATGTTGGTCTGGTCGGCGAGGGAAGTGTCAGCGACACAGGTCCCGGTCTGTTTCCCAACAGGCTGAGACTCACCCGTGAGGGGCGCTTCATTCACACGCAGCGCCGAGGCTTCCAGCAACCGCGCATCTGCCGCGACTAGATCGCCCGCGTCGAGCAGGAGGAGATCGCCGGGAACCACCTCAGAGGCAGCAATCACCGCCGCCTGGCCGCCGCGCACGACCTTTGCCCGCGGAGCAGTCAGACGCGCCAGGGCAGCGGCGGCTCGCTCCGCTCGATACTCCTGGAAAAAACCGATGAGCGCGTTCAGCAGGACAATAGCGATAATGGCAATACCGTCAACGAACTCGCCAAGCACGGCGGACACCACCGCGGCGCCAATGAGCACCCAGATCACCAGGCTGCGAAATTGACTCACCAAAATGGAGAAGGGTGAGATGCTCTCACCTTTGCGCAGCTCGTTGGGACCAGCTTTCGCAAGGTGCTCGGTCGCTTCCTGAGGAGACAGCCCTTGTTGCAGGTCCGTTGCCAACTGCACGGCCAGTTCATCAATGGGCTTGTCATGCCAACTCGTCAGCGTGATGCGGTTCATCTTCGACGCCTTATGAATTGGGGGTCTTCGTTGTAGTCTCATACGACTCAGTGCGTGACGGGTTCGATCTGACTTACCAAGATGGCGTTGGCGACTGGGTAGTAGCGCCCTCGGATTTTGACCTGCTTCTCGTGTAACTCCCGAGCATTGATCTTGTCGCCAATGTCCTTGGTGATGCCGTACAAGGGATGGACATGTCCGTCTTTCATGAGCAGAAAGTGTTCGTGTCCGTCTGTGTCGCAGGTCGCCAAGTTTTCCGGGGTGGGAGAGAAATTACAGCGGAGACAGTAGAGGGCACCCTGGTACTCGCCGACGGCCGAGGACGAACCGTAGCGCTGCAACATGTCAGAGACCATCGGCTGCTGTGCAACAACAGGCGACAGCCAGAGCAGCAGACCTCCCACGATTGTCAAAACGGCAGGCCTACGCACGGAACTGGTTGCGGTTTTCATGCGAACCTCCTGTCATTCCTCATCACAAGAACAATGTCGGAGGGCAGGCATTTCATGCTTCTCCTCCTTATTGTCGGTCACTCGCGAGTCTCTTGATTTTTTCCTCTTGCGTATCCGTCGCCTGAGCGGGTACGTGCAGCGGTGCGCAGCAGGGGCAATCGGCCCGGTCTTCGCAAAAACACGACGGTTTGACATGGTGGACCGTGCGGTACACGTCGAGGAGCTTGGTGACGAGTCGTTGTGGATCACGCTCATAGAAGACCCGCGCACCGGTCTCCTTTTTACACGCCGCCAGAATGTCCGCGGCGATCTCGCTAATGCCGCCGCTGCCTTGCAGGATGCCGATGAGCTTCCCCTCATCATAGGCAATGGCTAGCTCTCCCAACGTGCCACTGCTGCCGCCGATAATCACGACGATGTCCGAGGAGCGGATATTGACGACCTCGCGTCCCATGAGGCCGCTCCCGGTAAAAATCAAGAGATCGTGCGCCTCGATTGGCGAGCCGTATTTATGGATATGCTCGTCTAAACTGAGCCCCGGCGAAATGCCAATGACGAGCCCACCCGCGGCCCGAGCGCCACGAGCAGCCTCTAATGGGAGACCCGGACAGCCACCGGTCACGAGATAACAGTTCGCCTGACCAATCGCCTGACCCAGAACAAAGGCCGAGGAGAGACGCTCCGCCATCAGTTCTCCACCGGCGGAGCCCATGACGCCAATCTTTAACTTCATGTGGGTGAGCATGGTGAATATCCCTCCAGCGGCCGCGGACGCATGAAATCACGTATAGGGACAACGATTGCCATCTTATTTTGTCGTCGTGGCCATCTCGCGATGGAGTTTCGCGAGTTCCTCGTACTCCGTGGCCGTTTGTTGGTAATTTTTCGCAATGACCTCGCAGTGCCAGGGTAGGCTTGTTTTGAGCTTGAGATACCCGGGGCGTTCTTCGTAGGACGCTCTCATATCGAGGTGTTTTTTATGTTGTTGGTGCGCCGCTCGTGCTTCCTGCTCATAGTAGGCGGCAATGGCTTCGTGATTCGCCGACGATTTTGCCTCTGCGATCATCTGGGCAATGTTCTTGCCTTCCTCGTCGGAGCCAACCGGCAGAGCTACCCAGGGTGTCAGGGCCAGCACGAGCACAACCGCACCAAGGTATGTCCATATCTTCATGTTCGGATTCCTCTCTGTTCGTTAGATTGTTGTCAAGAAAGATTCTCGCTCTTCCCAATCAGTCGTAATTCTCTTATCGTTCTCCATCTCATTTCCCGCCTGCCGATTGCGCGAGGCTCTCGTGGATTTTTTGTAGAGCCCGTGCTTCTTGCGCCGCGTTGCTCAAGGATTCGGCCAATTTGCGGCAGTGTTCTGCTCGCTCGTAGTGGTGACTGGCCGAGGGGTTCTGTCCGCCCGCTTCACTCCTGAAGGTCTTTGCTAACGTCACGTGTTGCTCGGCCTCACGCTGCAATCTGGCTCCCTCCGTTTGGTAATAATTCGCAACGGCTTTATGATCAGCTGGCGTTTTTGCCGCAGTGCTCATCTGCTCAATGTTCTGAGCTTCCTCAGCCTCGCTCCTGGGGAGAGAGCTAAGGGCACTGATAGTAACGACTACGAACACGAAACCGATGGTTGTCCATGTTTTCATACAAATACTCCTTTCATTCAGGTCAAGCGTGACGGTCAACCCGACGATCCGCGACTCCCATGGGGACGAGACGAGCGCGGGTATTTCCTACTCCAGCGGAGCCGCGGGCGTTCTTCTGGTGAAAATCACACGAGGTGAGAGAAACAATCAGATCAGCAAGGCGCGGAGGATTACGTACAATGGCGGTGGGTGGGAAGAATGCAAAACGCGCATACTATGCAGCGATTGCACACCGCCGTTCACGAGTGTCGTGGCGGATGGGAGGAAGAGATGCGCAACCACAGGAAGGAAGTCCGTGAGGAGAAGAAAACTCGGGATCACCTTCTTGTGTTCACTTCTCAGATCACAACAGAAAGGGTTCTCTTTCTGCTCCTGGTCAGCGACTCCAGGAGCGGGAGGCTGCGCTGCCCCATGAGACCGGGCGCAATGCTCAGCGGAAGCCTGCTGACTCGAACTTAATCGACCAGCGCTCGCGGCATGGACCTGTGGACTAAGGGTGCAGAGGTTCAGGAAATATGCGGCAAGGGAGAACATCACCCCATAGGCTATGCACCGTTGTCGTATTCCGGTTTTTGTTGTGCCACGAACCATACAGCTTTCCTTTTGCCTTCTTAGCAATCCTTGAACCAGCACGAATCCTTTGGCAAACGCTCAGCAGAGCATGAAAGGCGTGTTGCGTTCTCAAAAGTAAGAAGTCTCGTCATGGGTATTGTCATCCGTGCGAAACTCTCCGCCCTTACACGTAAGCATTGGCTGCGTACTGCTGCACCATACGATGGGTATTAAAGAACGAGGCGTTGAATGCGATCGTCTGTCGCATCACATCAATCCACTTGTCGCGATCACGATAAAATAAGGGGGCGATCACAGTCCGCAGCTTGTGATACAGCTCCTCAACTACTTGCGTGGTGGTCCCTTGCAGCTGAGATCCATTCGTAGGGCATGGTCCAATTGACCAGCCCGTGACCCCTTCGATATGGCCTTCAATCCACCAGCCATCCAAGACGCTGAAGCTCGGCACACCGTTGTGTGCTGCTTTCATGCCCGACGTGCCCGAAGCTTCTAGCGGAGGGAGCGGGGTATTCAACCAGAGGTCCACACCTGCCGTGAGGAATTGGGCTAATTCCACGTCGTAATTCTCCAGATAAACAATGGGGATTTGCTGTTGAAGTTGCTGAGCCACCTGGAACACATGCCGAATCAATTCCTTCCCGGGTTCATCTTTGGGATGCGCTTTTCCGGCGAAAATGAATTGCAGGGGGCCCATCGTGCTCGCGATCTCCAGCAACTGGAGGATATCCGTGAATACGAAGTCCGCCCGTTTGTACTGGGTCGCGCGACGGGCAAACCCGATGGTTAAGAACTCTCGGTTCAGGGATACGTGGGCACGCGTTTGCACCTCTTCTATAAGCTGTTGTTTCGCAGCCTGATGCGCTTCCCAGATCTCGTTTTTCGGGATGCTGATAGCATAGCGCAGCATGGCGGGATCGTTGCGCCAGCCCGGCATGTGGTGGTCATACAAGGCTCTGAAACTCTGGCCAGTCCAGGTTGGAGAATGAACGCCGTTGGTAATAGAATCGATCGAATAGCCGGGGAACAGTTCTTGAGAGACTTCCTTATGCCGCTTCGCCACACCATTGACATATTGACTCAAATTCAAACCGAGCAGTGTCATGTTCAGCCGCGCCTTGCCGCCCAGCATCTGGGTCACTTCGAGAGGCACGTCTTCACCGACCACACTGCGCACGAGGTCATACGAGAATTGATCATGTCCCGCCGCCACCGGCGTATGCGTGGTAAAGACGCACCGGCTTCTCACGCCGTTGAAATCCCACTCCGCCGCCGCCGGATCGCCGCGCTCACGCAAGAGTTCCAGGGTGAGCAAACTGGCATGTCCTTCGTTCATGTGGAAACGGTCAAGCTGGGTGTAACCAAGGGCGCGGAGCATGCGTACCCCGCCGATGCCCAGAATCATCTCCTGCGCAAGGCGGCACCGTTCATCACCGCCGTACAAAGACGCGGTCAGGACGCGATCCGAAGGAGTATTCTCCTCCACGTTCGTGTCCAGCAGGATCACGGGAACGGTGTATCCAGTCACCCCGATGAGATCATATTGCCAGGCGCGGATGACGACCGGCCGGTTTTCCATGGAGACCCGTACAGTCATGGGAAGGAGGCGCAAGAAACGTGCTGGCTCCCAGGCAACCGGGAATTCCTGCTGATTGCCCCAAGCGTCGAGCTTTTGGGCGAAATACCCGTTCGCGTATAACACACTGACAGCCACGACGGGAATCGTGAGATCGGCGCACGATTTCAACGTATCGCCGGCAAGGACTCCGAGTCCTCCACTGTAGGTGGGTATGCGGGAATCGATTCCCACTTCCATGGAGAAGTAGGCAATCCTTCGGATGATATGAGTTTGGTCCGCACCGACTACGTCGGCTCCTTCCATGTACTTCCCTGGATCGGCCACGAACTTCCGTCGACAGAGGTCCGAGCAGAAATAATACGTCCGCCTTTCATGGGACGTGGTGAAATTGGTATCAACGTTGACCGTCATGCCACACACGGGATCCTTGGTACTGTCGTTCGTCATGGGATGGTTCCTCTCAGCCTGTCATTCTTCTCTCGCAAATCAGCGAAGACTGGTGAGCCAGCGAGCTTCAACCAACGCACGATCACGATAATCGTGCCTTCGATGGAATCGAGTGTCGCGGTCATGTCAAAACCAGAAGCGCACCCCCAACACCACCGCAATGTCCTCGGCTCGTCCTCCATCGCGCCGCGAGATGCTGGCGGTTTCACCGAACCGGCGCAGCCAGTGGACACCAAGGTAAGGCGCAACCTCGCGCATGATTTCATAACGCAAGCGCAAGCCCAGCCCAATGTTGTTGACTCCCGCTCCCACGCCGAATTTTTCGACCGATTGCACGGCGGCATCGAAGTCCAGGCGCGGCTGAAGAATCAGTCGCTGGGTGAGGAGGATATCGTAGGTAGTCGTGAGACGCGCGGACACATCACCGTC